>DAOLDO010000240.1:0-8194 GCA_035327325.1 Chloroflexaceae bacterium
CTCGACCCACGACCTGGCCCTCGCCGGCGAGCCGCGCCTGGCGGGCCTGGCCGACCTGGCCCACTTCAGCGAGCACTTCGTCGAGGGGGAGGCGGGGCCGGAGATGGGCTTCGACTACGTGCTGCGGCCCGGCCTTGCCACCACCACCAACGCCCTGCGCCTGATGGCCCTGGTCGGCCTGCCCGCCGACGACGCCCCGGCGCGCCCGGGCGCGATGAACAGATTGTCATGAGGGGGGGCCCCCTCTCTTGAATATTTTCTTAACTGTGTGTAGTATGCTTATGGCCCGCAACTTCCACGACCGAAGATGAGCCGCGCGCCACGCCGCCGATCCCGGGGGGGCCCATTACCGAGCGCTACCGCGCAAGAGTACCGGGGTCATGTTGCGCCGACGCGATGAACAGTGCTAGGATCGGGCCATGCGCGACACGCTGCCCACGCCTGCACTGCATCACAGCCCGGGAGCATCAAGGTGAAACTGGAAGGATCGCTCAAGACCATCCCCCTGGGCGAGCTGGTGGAGATCGCCATCTACAGCTCGGTCACAGGCGCGCTCAACATCTACCCCTGTCACGGCGACCAGGGCCGGCTCTACTTCCGCGAGGGCACGCTCTACCACGCCGAGCGGGGCCGCGCCACGGGCGTGGACGCTCTGGCAGAGCTGATCGAGCTCGGCGGCACCTTCGCCTTCGTCAGCGACATGGTCAGCGAGCAGGAGTCGCTGTGGGGCTCGCTCGCCCACCACATGCAGACGGCGGAGCGCCTGGCCACCCGCTGGCGCCAGGTGCGACCATACGTGCCCACCCTCGATCTGACGCCCGCCCTGCTGGTCCCGCGCGAAACCGCCCTGCGGCGCATCGGCCCGGCCCACCAGCCCGTCCTGGCGGCGCTCGACGGGCACGCCAGCCTGCGCCTGATCGCCGAGCACGTGGGGTGGGCCACGATTGACGTGGCCGAGGCGATCGTCCAGATGAGCGTGGACGGGCTGCTTGACCTGCGCAACGAGCGGCCCGCGCCGCAGCCAGACGACCTCGACCAGGCACTCCGCCCCGCCGGCGGCCTCTTCGACCGGCTGCGCGCCATGGGGCAGCCCGCCCCGTGCGCCGCCGAGGCCGAGCCGGCTCGCAGCGCCGACAGCCGCGCCTCCGAGGAGCTGATCCTGAAGCTGCTGCGCAGCTAGGCTGCGCCGGGCGCCTCCTTGCACGTCGTGCCGGCCCCGTGCTAGAATGGGGCGTACTGACGCGCCGCGCGCCGGCTGTGAGGATATGCACCACCCCTCCGTGATCGCCATAGACGGCCCCGCCGGGGCCGGCAAGAGCACTCTTGGCGCCCTGCTGGCGGCGCGCCTCGGCTACCTCTACTTCGACACGGGGGTGATGTACCGGGCGCTGACCTACGTGGCCATGGCGTCCGGCCTCGACCTGGCCGACCAGGCGGCGATCGAGGAGCTGGCCGCCCGCGTGCGCATCGAGGTCGCCCCGCCCGACCAGGATGACGGGCGCCAGTACACGGTGCTGGCCGACGGCGCCGACGTGACGGCCGCGATCCGCGAGCCCGCCGTCGAGCGCAACGTCTCGGTCGTGGCCCGCTACCCCGGCGTGCGCCGCGAGCTGGTGCGCCAGCAGCAGCAGATCGGCCAGCGCGGCAAGGTGGTGATGGTCGGCCGCGACATTGGCACCGTGGTGATGCCCGAGGCCGAGCTCAAGCTCTTCCTCGAGACCTCGCTCGGCGAGCGGGCCCGCCGCCGCGCCGACGAGCAGCGCGGCCGGCCCAACCCGCCCCCCGTCGAGCAGGTGCGCGAAGACCTGGCCCGCCGCGACGGCCTCGACCAGCACGTGCTGCGCCCCGCCGCCGACGCGATCATCCTGCAGACGGACGGCCTCTCCCCCGAGGACGAGGTCGCCTGGATCATGCGCTATCTGGCCCGCCGCGGCTGAGGCCCCGCCGCGCCCAGGAGCACCAGCCTATGTCGCTCTCCGACTGGTTCCGCAGGCAGCTCGAGCTCGACGCCGAGTCGTCGATCGAGCTTGGCACCCAGGAGCGCATCCTCCACGTCACCGGGCGCCACTATATCGTGCTGATCGGGCGCCTGATCATCCCCGTGCTCAGCCTGCTCTTCTTCGGCGGCTTCGCGCTCTACCGGGCGGCGGGGGGCGGCCTGTTCGTGAGCGAGACCAACGAGCCGGTCGGCTTCGACCTCGTCAACTGGCTACTGGCCGTCCTGCTGGCGCTGATGGGGGTGGCCTGGCTCGCCCTGATGGTGCGCGGCAAGAAGACGGCGGGCCCGCGCGCCGCCCTGATCGTCGCCGCGGCCCTGGTCGGCGGCCTGGCCTACCTGCGCTACAACGGCTGGCGAGTGTTCTTTATTGACCCGGCCAGGTTCGCGAACCAGGGCCTCGACCTGTGGAACATCGGGCTGATGTTCCTGGCCGCCCTGGCGGTGGGCGCCAGCGCCTTCACCATCTACGACTGGCTGAACGACGAGCTGATCCTCACCAACCAGCGCGTGATCTACGACAACGACCAGGTGATCATCCCGCGCCTGATCGAGCAGCGCGTCCAGCAGCAGATCTTCCTCGAGGACATCCAGGATGTGGCGGCGGCCACGAAGACCTACCCGCAGCACCTGCTCCGCTACGGGACGATCGAGGTCAAATCGGCCCGCTTCAACGGCAATATCATGTTCACCTCGGCCGCGGACCCGATGAAGATGCAGGCGGCGATCATGGGCCAGGTGCGGGCCATGCGCAAGTCGCTCAGCGAGCAGAACTACGGCCGGCTGGTGGGCGAGCGGGTCTACGGCCTGAAGGCGCCGGGCGCCCGCCAGGCCCCGAAGACGAGCACGAGCCAGGGCTGGCGCTGGCTGCGCACGATCGTGCCGGCCAACCCCGAGGTGGACGAGGCGACCGGCCAGTACGTCTGGCGCCCCCACTGGCTGTTCCTGGCCCAGGCCCTGATCGAGCCGTTCGTGGTGCTGCTCGTCGGCGCGATCCTGCTGCTGATCGGGGCCCGGCTCGAGGTCGATCCGGCCCTGCTCGGCCTCGCGGGCCTGGCCCTGGCGGTCTACTTCGTGGCCCGGACGGCGTGGAAGGTCGAGGACTACCGCAACGACCTGTACATCCTCACCCCCGACAAGGTGATTGACATCGAGAAGCAGCCCTTCGGGCCCGAGGACCGCCGCGAGGCGAACCTGGCCCAGGTGAACAATATCTCCTCGCAGACGACCTACCTGAGCAACTTCCTCGGCTACGGCGACGTGGTGCTCAGCACGGCGGGCGGCGGCGGCAGCTTCACCTTCTTCAAGGTGCCGCGCCCCGGCGAGGTGGTCAGCCTGATCACCGAGTACAATGTGCGGGCCCAGCGCGCCAGCAAGGACCGGGCGCTCAACGACACGCTCGAGCTGCTGAAGTACTACCACGAGGCCCAGCTCCAGCGCGACGAGATCAACCGGCCGCCCGCCGAGCCTGCATAGTGGGAGACCCCTGTGAACCTCCGGCCCCTCCTGGCCCTGCTGGTCGCCCTCGGGGCCGGCCTGGCCCATGCACCCGCCCGCGCCCAGGAGCAGCCCCCGGTGACGATCGAGGTGCGCGCCGGCTACGACGGCGAGGGCCGCTACCGCGTCGGCCACTGGTTCCCCGCCACCGTCGTGGTGGCCAACGACGGCGCCGACCTCAGGGCGACGGTGGCCTGGACCTTCCCAGGCTCGGGCGAGGCCAGCTTCCAGTACGAGGTTGACCTGCCACGCGGGGCCCGCAAGGCCGTGCCTATGCCGCTGGTCACCGACAACAGCGACCGCACGGCCCGGGTGACGGTGCGCGCCGGCGGCGCCGACCTGGCCCTGGCCCGGGTGCCCCTGGCGCCGATCGGCTTCGGCGAGGTGGCCGTGGGCGTGATCAGCGCCGACCGCAGCCTGCTCAACAGCCTGGCGGCCGCCACTCTCGCCCCGAACACCACCACCGTGGTGACGCGGCTGGACCCGGCGCTGCTGCCCGACGACGCGACCGTGCTTGCGGGCCTCGACGCGATCGTGATCCACGACCTGGCCACGGCCACCCTGAGCGAGGCCCAGCGGGCGGCCCTCGCCACCTGGGCGCGCCTGGGCGGCCAGCTGCTGGTGGGCGGCGGCCCCCAGGCCGACCAGACGGCGCCCGGCCTGGCCGAGCTGCTCCCCGTCGAGGTCGGCGAGCTGCGGCCGTCCGTGCCCACCGACTCGCTCGGGACCCTGGCCTCGCGGCGCGACCTGGCAGGCAGCGTGCCCACGACCACGGCCAGCACCGTCACCCTGCGCGACGGCGCCCGCAGCCTCGACGGCGAGGGGCTGCTGACCGCGTGGGACCTCGGCGCGGGCCAGGTGGTCTTCGCCGCCTTCGACCTGGCGGCCCTGCGGGCCTGGGGCGGCGAGGCCGAGCTGTGGGAGCAGGTGCTGCGGGCCGAGCCCCAGCTGGCTCTGGGCGCCTCGTTCCGCGGCCGGGGCGAGAACCTGCTGCGCGACGCCCTCGAGCTGCCGGCCCTGCGCCTGCCCTCGACCGGGGTGCTGCTGCTGCTGATGGGGGTCTACATCGTCGTGGTCGGCCCGGTCAACTTCCTGGTGCTGCGCCGCCTGCGGCGGGTCGAGCTGGCCTGGGTGACGACGCCGCTGCTGGTGGCCGGCTTCACGGGGGCCGCCTACGGGGCCAGCTTCGTCCTGCGCGGCACCGCGGCCCAGACCACGGAGCTGGCGATCGTCCAGGCGTTCGAGAGCGCCCCGGGCGGCAAGGCGACCTCGTTCCAGGCGATCTTCTCGCCCCAGCGGCGCACCTACAGGCTCGACTTCGACCCCGCGACTCTGGTGACGCCCGGCACCCTCGACAGCTTCCAGCTGGCGGGCGAGCCGGTGACGGCGGACGGGGCGACGACGGGGGTGCGCGAGCTGCTGATTGACGTCTCGGCCCTGCGCACCCTGCTGGTCGAGGCGCCCACCTCCCAGACGCCCGCCGTGGCCAGCAGCCTCGAGGTTGACGGCGGCAGCGGGGTGCGCGGCGAGCTGCGCCTCGAGGGCACGCTCGGCCTGAGCGACGCCATGGTGGTCTTCCGCGACTCGGCCCAGGAACTCGGCGAGCTGCGGCCCGGCGACAGCGCGACGGTGAGCCTGCGGGCCACGGCGCGCAACTTCCCCGACCAGATCACCGCCGACGCGGGCACGGTGATCAACCGCGCGCGGGTGCTCCGCAACCTGTTCAGCTTCGACCGCTTCACGCGGGGCGGGCCGACCTTCCAGGGCGAGAAGGGCCTGCCCGAGCAAGACGGGGTCTACCTGCTCGGCTGGGCGCCGCGGACGACGGTGGAGGGGCGGATCGACGGCGCGCCCGGGCGCCGGCAGGGCGAGACGCTGTATATCATCAGACTGGGCGCCTGAGCCATGAGCGCGATTGTCGAGACGCGACACCTCACCCGACGCTACGGGGCAACCCTGGCCCTTAACGATCTCAACCTGAGCATCCCCCAGGGCGCGATCTACGGCTTCATCGGGCCGAACGGCGCGGGCAAGACCACGACCATGCGCATCCTGACCACGCTGCTGCTGCCGAGCGAGGGCGAGGCGTTCGTGGCCGGGCACGCCGTGGTGCGCGAGCGGGCCGCGGTGCGCCGCCAGGTGGGCTTCATGCCCGACTTCTTCGGGGTCTACGACAACATGAAGGCGGCCGAGTACCTGGAGTTCTTCGCCGCCGCCTACGACGTCCCGCCGGCGCGCCGCCCGAAGCTGATTGACGACCTGCTGGCCCTGGTGGACCTGAGCCACAAGAAGGACGAGGACGTGATGGGCCTCTCGCGCGGCATGAAGCAGCGCCTGAGCCTGGCCCGCACCATGATCCACGACCCGGCCCTGCTCATCCTCGACGAGCCTGCCAGCGGCCTTGACCCGCGGGCCCGCGTCGAGCTGCGCGAGCTGCTGAAGGAGCTGCGCAGCATGGGCAAGACGATCATGATCAGCTCGCACATCCTGACCGAGCTGGCCGAGATGTGTACCCACATCGGGATCATCGAGGGCGGCAACCTGCTGGCCTCGGGCGATGTGGCGACGATCATGCGCTCGCTGCAGCCCCACAGGATCTTCGAGGTGCACCTCGTGGCCGGCGAGGGCGGCGACCTGCCGGCGGCCCTGGCCGGCGCCGCGGCCCTGGCCGAAGCTCAGCCCCATGTGCTCGGGGCGCGGGCGGTGCCCGAGGGCGAGCCGCCGCAGCTGCAGATTGACTTCGACGGCGACGACCGTGCGGCCAGCGCCCTGCTCGGCGCCCTGGTGGCGGGCGGGGTGGCGGTGACCCACTTCGCCGGCCAGGTGAGCGACCTGGAGGAGATCTTCCTGCGCGTGACCGACGGCGCGGCGGGGCCGCCGCCCACGTAAGGGCGAAGCCGGCCGCGTCCCCAGATCTCAACAGCTTCTTAACGCAACACTGGCCCGCGAGCTCGCGTCGTAGGCTTAAAGGCAGATGAGAGCCATTGGAGGAGCGCATGAGCGAGCACTACAGCGAGCAGGACACCGAGCGGGCCCGCATGGCCGAGCGCACGTCGGCCGGCATGGCGACCCAGCAGCTGACCCTGCCGAACGACATCGGGGGCGCGGCGAGCGCCAGCCCCGCGCGGGCGGGCCGGCCCAACCTGGTCGGCCTGGTCCTGGTGGGCCTGGGCGCCCTGCTGCTGCTGGGCCGCCTGGGGACGCTCCAGATCGAGCTCGGGGCGGGCATGATCCTGCTGACGATCGCCTCGGTCTTCTACTTCTTCGGCTTCTGGCGCCACATCTACGGCCTGATCATCCCGGCGAGCATCCTGGCCGGCCTGAGCGTCGGCGTGACCTTCGCGGACATCACCAACGGCGTCTCGGTGCTGTGGGGGCTGGCCCTGGGCTTCCTGACGATCTACGTCCTGGGCGGGGCGATGTTCCGCCAGCGCAGCATGTGGCCGACCATCCCGGCGGTGATCCTGTTCGCCGTGGGCCTGATCGTCGCCGTGGCCAACCTGCCGGCCTTCTTCGGGGCCACGCTGATCTGGGCGCCGCTGCTGCTGATCGCCGCGGGGATCTACCTGGGCTTTATGCGCCGGGCGTAGGGGCGCAAAAGCGGGGGGCCGCGCCTAGTGCGGCCCCCCGTTCCCTCTGTTGTGATAGCGAGATGGGGGCCGGGCGGCCACGCGGGTCGCCCGGCCCATCAGCGCCACAGTGTTACGCCACCAGCTTCGGCGGGCTTACTCGGCGAGGTCGGGGACGGGCGTGCCGGCGGGCAGCTCGGGCATCATGTCCTCGCCGGGGACGGGGGCGGGCTCCTCGTCGCCGATGGCGAGGGCCTTGATCGCGCTGCCGATCACCGAACGGCCGCGCTCGAGGATGACCCAGCCCGACCAGCCGCCCGTCGGGGCGACCTGGCTGCTGTAGTAGGCGACGTCGGCGGTGCCCTGGACGAGCACGGCCTGGCGGCCGTCGGCCTGGGTGCCGGTGGCGGGGTTGTTGGTCAGGTAGCCGCCGTGGGAGCGCCACTCGATCCAGGGGCCGTTGGCGCTGCGCTGCTGGATCTGGTAGAGGGCGCCGTTGCCGCCGCGGGCGAAGACGGCCAGGCGGCCGTCGCTGTAGCGGGCGACGGCGGGGTTGCTGGTCAGCTGGCCGCCCAGGCCAAGCCACTCGCCGTAGCTGCCGCCCGGGGCGCGCTGGGCCTTGACGTAGAGGCCGAAGTCGCTGCCGCGGGCGAAGATGGCCATGCGGCCGTCGGCGTTGTAGCCGAGGCCGAGGTAGCTGGTGACGACGCCGCCGAGGTTCTGCCAGTCGCCGCGGAAGCCCTGGGCGGTCTCGCGCTGGAGGTAGACGTTGCTCTCGGTGCCGCGCACGATCACCTCCATGCGGCCGTCGGCGTGCACGCCGACCACGGGGGCGCTGGTGGTGAGGCCGCCCAGGCTCTGCCAGTCGCCGAAGGGTCCGTTGAGGTCGCGCTGCATGCGGAAGGCGAGCTGGCCGTCGAGGCGCCGGGCGAAGACGGCGATGCGGCCCCGGGCGCTGACCGCCACCGGCTCGTCCTGGAACTGGCCGCCCAGGCTGACCCAGTCGCCCCAGCCGGCGTTCGGGGCGGTCTGCGTCTTCATGTAGAGGGTGTTGCTGGTGCCCATGACGAAGACACTGAGGCGACCGTCGGCGTGGCGCGCGGCGGCGGGGGTGCTGGTGACGACGCCGGCC
>DAOLDO010000241.1:0-8189 GCA_035327325.1 Chloroflexaceae bacterium
GCGCCCCAGCGTGGGCGCCCACGCTGGGGCGCCCGTACGTCAAGGATCGGTGCGCCCCCTGGCGCGGGTGGGCAGACGGCCGGAAAGCTTCCGCCGGGACGGTGGGGCCGGCCAGAGCGACATGGCGCGCCGGGGCGACCTGAACGGCAGCGCCCACGGGGCATGGCAGCACGGGCGGGCGGCACGGCAGAGCCATCATGCTGGAGGGGTCGAGGGGCGAAGCCCCCGCGCGGGAGGGCGTGGGAGGGCCGGCGGCGGCCCTCCCACAAAAACAGGGGTTGCAGGGGGCGCCCCTGCTCGCTCCGCTCGCGGCGCCCCGCTCACACGGCGCCGGCCGCCGCCCTGCGCGCCTGCACCCGGCGGAACACCCGGCGCGCCACTGCGTAGTAGCCGATCAGCTGGTCCATGGTCGCCTGCCACGAGCGGCTGCGGGCGTGATGCAGGCCCCGCTCGGCCAGGCCGCGCTGGAGCTCGGAGCTCTCCTTGAGGCGGCGCACCATGGCCCCGATCTCGGCGGGGCGCTCGGGGTCGAAGAGCAACCCGGTCTCGCCGTCCCTGATGATGTCGCGCACCCCGCCCGCGTCGGCGGCGATCACGGGCACGCCGCAGGCCATGGCCTCCAGGGCCACCAGGCCGAAGGTCTCGGTGGTCGAGGGGAAGAGGAAGACGTCGGCGGCCCTGTAGGCCCGCACCAGCTCCTCGCCGCGCATGAAGCCGGGGAAGTGCGTGGGCGTGTGGCGGAAGTGGCGGCGCAGCGGCTCCTGGCTGGGCCCGCCGCCGACCATGGCCAGGCGCACGCCGGGCACACTGAACAGCGGGTCGCGCACCAGGTCGAGGCGCTTCTCGGGCGAGAGGCGCCCCACGTAGAGCACCAGCAGATCGTCGGGCCGGCCCCCGGTGAGCCGCTCGCGCATGGCGTGGTCGCGCGGGCCCGGGGTGAAGCGGGCCGTGTCAATGCCGCGCTGCCACCAGCGCACCCGCTCGAAGCCGTGGCTGCGCAGGTCGCGCAGGGTCTCGGTGCTGGGGCAGAGGTTGAGGTGGGCCTGGTTGTGCAGGGCGCGCAGGTACGACCAGATCGCCGGCTCGATGATCGCCCCGCCGTAGTGGCGCACGTAGCGCGGCACGTGGGTGTGGAACGAGGCCAGGATCGGCACGTTCAGGCGGCGCGCGTAGGAGAGGCCGAAGGGGCCCAGGAAGAAGGGCGAGACGATGTGCACAAGGTCGGGCTGGAAGGCCCTCACCTTCTCCCACACGAAGCGGCGCGGGATGTTGATGCGCAGCTCGGGGTAGAAGGGCAGCGGCGGGCCGCCGACGCCCACGATCTCGGCGCCGGCGTACTCCTTGGGACCGCCGGGCGGGCCGAAGAGCAGCACCTGGTGGCCCTTCTCGTGAAGGCGCTCGAGCACCTGGCAGAGGATGGTGACGACGCCGTCAATCTTCGGCAGGAAGGTCTCGGTGAAGATGGCGATCTTCAAAGTGCGAAGCTCCTGTGGACGACCCGCACGGCCTCGTCGCCGTCGGCGCCAGCGACGACCAGCGAGATATTGTTCTCGGTGCTGCCCTGGGCGATGGCGATGATGTTGACCCCGGCCTGCCCCAGCGCGCCGAAGACCCGCCCGGCGATGCCGGGGGTGCCGCGCATGCCCGAGCCGACCACGGCGACGATCACGACCGGGTCAATCACGCCGATGTGCTCGACGTCGTGGGCCGAGAAATCGGCCGCCAGCTCGCGGCGCAGCTCGGCCACGGCGCCGGGGGCCTCGGCCCGGGGCACCGCCAGGCAGATGCTCTGCTCGCTCGAGGCCTGGGAGATCAGCAGGATGTTGGCGCTGGCACGGGCCACGGCGCCGCAGATGCGCGCAGCCACGCCGGACAGGCCGAGCATGCCGGGCCCCGCGACGGTGATCATACTCACGTCGCTGATCGCCGTGACCGCCTTGGCCGTGCCGTCGCTCGGCTCGGTCGTGATTGCCGTGCCGGGGTGGGCCGGGTTGAAGGTGTTGCGGATACTGATCGGGATGCGCCGCTGCACCAGGGGCTGCACCGTCTTCGGGTGCAGCACGCTGGCCCCGTAGTAGGCCAGCTCGCCCATCTCGCTGTAGGAGAGGCGCGGGATGGTGCGGGCCTCGGGCACCAGCCTGGGGTTGGCCGTCAGCACCCCGTCCACCTCCTTCCAGAACCAGACCTGGTCGGCGTCGAGGGCGGCGCCGAGGATGGCGCAGGTGTAGTCGGAGCCGCCGCGGCCCAGCGTGGTGGGCACGCCGGCCCTGGTGGCGCCGATGAAGCCGGTGACCACGGGCACCGCGCCGCGGGCGAGCATGGGCAGCAGCGTCGCGCCGGCCCGCTCGCGGGTCTCCTCCAGCAGGGGCGAGGCGGCGCCGTAGCGCTCGTCGGTGACGATCAGGCCCGTGGCGTCCACCGCCTCGGCGGCGACCCCGGCGCCGCGCAGGGCCGCGGCGATCAGGCGGGCGTTGAGCCGCTCGCCCAGGCCGCTGAACAGGTCGAGGGCCCTGGGCGTCAGCTCGCCGAGCACGGCGATGCTGCGCGACAGGTCGCTCATGTAGGCGAGCATGGCCCGCAGCTCGGGCTCGAGGGCGGCGCGCTCCTCGGGCGGGGCCAGCTCGGCGGCGACGCGCATGTGCAGGTCGAGCAGACGCGGGGCCACCTGGGCCGTGGCGTCGCCGTCGCCCTCGGCCGCGGCCAGCGCCGCGGCGATCAGCGTGTCGGTCGTGCGCAGGTCGGGGGCGTTCATCGCCGACACCACGACCACCACCTCGTGGTCGCGGCGGCTCTCGGCCACAATCCTGGCCACCTGGCGGATCGCCTCGGCACCGCCGACCGACGTCCCGCCGAACTTCATCACAACCCGCATGGGATCCTCACGGGCTGGCGCCGCAGGGTGATGCGGCGCCAGGCGTACGGGCGCGGCGCGCCCCTACGGGACGATCAGCACCTTGCCGGCCGTCTGCCGGCTCTCGATGGCGACGTGGGCCTGGCCGGCCTCGGCGAGGGGGAGCTCGCGGTCCACGCGGACGGCCAGCCTGCCCGCGCCGATCCAGCCGAAGAGGTCGCCCGAGCGCCAGGCGAGCTCCTCTGGCGTGCTGATGTAGTGCCAGAGGGTCGGCCGGGTGAGGAAGAGCGAGCCCTTGGTGCTGAGGGTGAGCGGCGCGAGCGGCGGCACGGGGCCGCTGGCGTTGCCGAACGAGACGAACATGCCGCGGGGGCGCAGGCTGTCGAGACTGCCCTCGGCGGTGCTGGCGCCCACCGAGTCGTAGACCACGTCGGCGCCGCGGCCGCCGGTCAGCTCGCGCACGCGGGGGGCGAACGGCTCTTTGGTGTAGAGGATGACCTCGTCGGCGCCGGCGCCGCGGGCCAGCTCGGCCTTGGCCTCGCTGCCGACCAGGCCGATCACGCGGGCGCCCAGCAGCTTCGCCATCTGCACCAGCAGCAGGCCCACCCCGCCGGCCGCGGCGGTAATCACGCAGGTGTCGCCCGCCTTGAGCGGGAAGGTGCTGTGGGTCAGGTAGTGGGCGGTCATCCCCTGGAGCATGGCGGCGGCGGCCAGCTTCAGGTCTACGCCGTCGGGCACGCGCACCAGCTTGTCGGCGGGGGCCAGGGCCAGCTCGGCGTACCCGCCCGTCCCCGACGCCGTCGCGACTCGCTCGCCCACCGCCCAGCCGGTCACGCCGGGGCCCACGGCCTCGACGGTGCCGGCGAACTCGCCGCCCGGGGTGAAGGGCAGCTCGAGCTTGTAGAGGCCGGTGCGCTGGTAGGTCTCGATATAGTTCAGGCCGGTGGCCGCCACCCGCACCAGCACCTGGCCCTGGCCGGGCGTCGGGGGCGCGACCTCCTCGAGGCGCAGAACCTCGGGGCCGCCGGTCTCGTGGACGCGAATCGCGCGCATCGCCGCTCCCTCCTCGACTGTTCCTTGATTCTTAAGCGGAATCCAGCCTATACTATAGCAGGAATCTCGCTTCCCCTGAACGCCAGTAGCGAGCCCCGGGCGGGCTCGCGGAGGAGGGGCCGTTGCGCCTGGAGAACAGCCTTCCGGACCACTACTTCAAGCGCTACGACGAGAGCGAGGACCGCAACTTCTACGTCTACCCCCGGCTCACCGCCCACATTGACGAGGCGGCCTGCGCGGCGGTCACGGGCCTCTTCCGCGAGCTGCTGCCCCCCGGCGGCCGCATCCTCGACCTGATGAGCAGCTTCGTGAGCCACCTCCCCCCCGAGGTGGCCTACGGCCAGGTGGTGGGCGTCGGGCTCAACGAGGAGGAGCTGCGCAACAACGGGCGGCTCGACGAGCACCTGATCCACGACCTGAACGCCACCCCGGCCCTGCCCTTCGCCGACGACTCGTTCGACGGCGCGGCCTGCACCGTCTCGGTCCAGTACCTCACCCGACCGGTCGAGCTGTTCGCCGAGGTGGGGCGCGTGCTGCGCCCGGGTGCCCCTTTCGTCGTGACCTTCTAGAACCGCTGCTTCCCCAGCAAGGCGGTGCAGATCTGGGTGGCGACGAGCGACCGCCAGCACCTCGCGCTGGTGCGCCGCTACTTCGAGCTGTCCGGCGCCTTCGACCAGATCAGCTGCCTCGACCGCTCGCCCCGCCGCTGGCTCAGCGACCCCCTCTTCGCCGTGGTCGGGCGGGCCCGCGGGTGAAGGATGAGGGATGAAGGATGAGGGATGCAGGCCGCGGCAGCGCGTGCCGATGGCCTGCGCCAACCATTCTGCCTGAGCGTGCCGGGCTGAGGCCGGGCGGCGCGGCCCGTCAGACCCGCTTGTAGCGGCTGTACCCGCCCATGGGCTGCTCGCGGGGCTGCAAGACCAGGGCGGTCTCGGGAGGGACCGTCACCGTCAGGCAGGCGGCCTCGAGCGCGCCGACGGCAGGGGCGTCCGCGGGGCCCAGCAGATCCACCAGCGGCGTGGCGTCCATCAGGCCCGCGTTGGCGACCATCACCCGCTCGGCGACGGCGGCGCCGGAGGGGTTGGCGAGCACGATCACTGTGTCCAGGGCCCGGTCCGTGTAGCGCTCGAAGGCCAGCAGCTGATCCGACTCGACCAGGCGGAAGTCCCCGATGCGCAAGGCCCGGTTCTCGCGGCGCAGCTGGATCAGCCGGCGCATCCAGGCGAGCTCGGGGTTGTCGTCGCGCACAAGGTCCCAGCGCATCGGCCCGCGGTTCTCGGGGTCGTCGCCCCCGGTCATGCCGACCTCGCTGCCGTAGTAGATGTTCGGGGACCCCGGGAGCGTGAACTGGAGGGCCTGGACCAGCCGGCGCTGCGCGGCCCCGGGCAGCCGGGTCGCGATGCGCGGGAGGTCGTGGTTGTCAATCAGCGTCCACGACTTGAGCATCGGCTCGATGCCGGCGTCGGCGACGAGGCGGCCGATGCGCCGCCCGGCGCTCGCCGGCGCGATCAGCCCCGCGGCCACGTCGAGCAGCAGGTGGCGCAGGGTAAAGCCCATGACCGCGTCGATCGAGCGCAGCCAGGCGTCGGGGTAGTTGACGATCTCGCCCACGACCAGCGAGCCGGGCTTCTCCGCGTGGGCCGCCCGGGTGAGGTCGCGCAGGAAGGCGGGCCCCAGCTCGAAGGCCGTATCCAGGCGCCAGCCGTCCGCGCCGTCGCGCAGGTAGCTGCGCACGACCGACTCGGGATCCTCGTAGAGGTAGGCCCGCACGGCCGGGTGCTCGAGGTTCAGCTCCGGCAGATTCTGGTAGCCCGTCCAGACCCGCGCCCCGCCCGCGTACTGCGGCCCGATCGCGAACCAGTCGCGCCACTCGCTCGAAGGGTTCGCCACTGCCTCCTGGAAGATCGGGGCGTTGCGGCCCATGTGGTTGAACACCCCGTCGAGCACCAGCCGCATGCCCCGCGCGTGGACCGCGGCGGCCAGCCGAATGAACTCCTGCCGGTCGCCGAACTCGGGGGAGATCGCCTGGAAGTCGAGGGCGTCGTACTTGTGGTTCGTGTAGGCCAGGTGGATGGGGTTCAGGTAGAGCACGTCGGCGCCGAGCTGCTCGATATGGTCGAGCCGGGCGCCCAGGCTGGCCAGGTCGCCGCCCCAGAAGTCGAGCTCCTGGCTGTTCAGCTGCTGCTCGGGCAGGTAGACTCCCCGCTGCGGCACCTCGGACCAGTCGCGGAGCACTTTGGGTGGCGGGTAGAGCCCGCGCTTCGCCTCCAGCCGATCCGACGGCGCGAACCGATCCACGAGCACCTGGTAGACGATCGCGCCGTTCCGCCAGTCCCGCTCGCGCCGCGCGAAGGTCTCGGCGCTCGCCTCATGGTCGTCGTGGTGGCCCCGGGGGCTGTCGCTCATCGTAGCTTCCTTCACAGGGTGCCCGGCGGCGCCACGCAAGCCCGGCGCCGCCGGGGGTCACAGCAGGTCGAGAATGACGGCCTCGAACGGGGCCAGGCTCAGGGGCTGGAGGTCGAGCCGGCCGGCCGGGCGCTCCGCGCTGGAGAAGCGCAGCCGGGCGGCACGCCCGCCCAGATCGAAGGCGGGCCGCTGCGCCGCGCCGGAGAAGTTTAACACCACCAGGCAGGTCTGCCCGCTGTCCCGGTCGTGGCGCAGGAAGGCCAGGTGATCCTCGCTATCGGGGTGCAGCACCTCGAACTCGCCGGCGAGCAGAGCGGGGGTCGCGCGGCGCAGCGCCAGCAGGCGCCGGTAGAAGCTGAGCAGCGAGCCCGGATCGTCCGCCTGGGCCGCCACGCTGACCCCGGCGCGGTGGTTGGGGTGGAGCGGCAGCCAGGGGACGGCCTCGGGCGCCGTGAAGCCGGCGTTGGGGGCCTCACTCCACTGCATCGGGCCGCGGCAGCGGTCGCGCGTGGTCGCCAGCACCTCCCGCAGCGCCGCCTCGGGCGCGACCCCCCGCCGCTCGGTCAGGGCGCGGTAGCGGTTGATCGCGTTCGTGTCGCGCAGCTGCCCCAGGTCGCTCAGCTCGAGGTCGGCCATGCCGAGCTCCTCGCCGTAGTAGAGGAACGGCGTCCCCTTGAGGGTCAGCAGCAGGGCCAGGTGGAGGCGGGCCAGGGCCGCGTCGTGCGCCCCGTCGCCGTAGCGGCTCCACACCCGCGGCGCGTCGTGGTTGCCCAGAGTGTTGCAGGGCCAGGCCCCGGGCGGCAGAGCGCCCAGGCGCAGGGCCTGGTTGGCCCGCACGTGGGCGGGCGTGATGCGCCGCGTGCGCTGCAGCGGAAAGTTGAAGACCAGGTGCAGCTCGTCGTCGCCCGAGCCGTGGAAGGCCAGGTCCTCGTCCTCGCCCACCAGCACCCGGTCGCCGGGGTAGCTCTCGACCAGGGCCCTGAGCTCCTTCATCAGCTCGTGCATGCCCGGCTGGTGGAGCTGGAAGCGCAGGAGCTGCCAGTAGTCGTCCCAGGGCAGCGTGTTCGCGTCGAGCACCGCGCCCGGGCTGACGGGCAGGGTGTGGTCGGGCAGGTCTGGGTGCTCGAAGATGGTGGCGATGGCGTCGAGCCGGAAGCCGTCCACGCCGAGATCCAGCCAGAAGCGCACCGCGTCCCACAGGGCGGCCTTGACCTCGGGGTTGCGCCAGTTGAGGTCGGGCTGCTCGGGGAGGAAGACGTGGTAGTAGTACTGGCCGGTGGCCTGGTCGAGCGTCCAGGCCGGGCCGCCGAAGATCGAGGCCCAGTTGTTGGGCGGGCCGCCGTCGGGGGCGGGGTCGCGCCAGACGTACCAGTCGCGCCACGGGCTGGCGCGGCTCGAGCGCGCCTCCCGAAACCAGGCGTGCTGGTCCGAGGTATGGTTGAGCACCAGGTCGAGGATCACGCGCAGGCCGCGCTCGTGGGCCTTCTGCAAGAAGCGGCTGAAGTCCCAGAGCGTGCCGTACTCCGGGGCGACGTCGCAGTAGTCGGCGATGTCGTAGCCGCAGTCCAGGAAAGGCGAGGGGTAGTGGGGCGAGAGCCAGAGCGCGTCCACGCCGAGGTCGCGCAGATAGTCGAGCTTCGCCGTCATTCCCGGGAAGTCGCCGATACCGTCGCCGTTGGCGTCGGCGAAGCTGCGCGGGTAGATCTGGTAGAACACCGCCCGCTGCCACCATTTCAGCGGCGCCATCCTGTACTCCTCCGTCGGGGAGGGTCTCAGGGAGGGCCTGCCCTCCCTGAACAACCCTCGTTTGTCCTTAGACAAGGCTTCAGATGGGCTCGCTGCGCTTGACGGTCGCTCCGGACCTCACCCCCGCCTCGCT
>DAOLDO010000242.1:0-8155 GCA_035327325.1 Chloroflexaceae bacterium
CGACCCAGGGCGACCCCGAGGGTGCGCAGGCCGCCCCCGAGGGCGCGGCGCCCGCCCAGGCCGCCGTGGACCCCCCCACCCCCGAGGGAGTGGAGCCGTCCCGCCAGGCCGGACCCGCCGAGGCCCCCACGGTCCGCCAGACCGCCGGCGCCCGCTGGCGCATCGCCACGCCCACAGGCCCGATCAGCTACCTCGCCTCGGGCGAGGGGCCGCCCCTGCTGCTGCTCCACGGCTTCGGCGCCACCGCGCGCATCTGGGACGACACGCGCGCGGCCCTCGCCGACCTGCGCGCGGCCTACGCCCTCGACCTGCCGGGCTTCGGCGAGTCGCCCCCGCGGGCGGCCGCGCCGACCCTGCCGGCCCTGGCCGACGAGGTGCTCGCCTGCGCCGACGCCCTCGGCCTGGCCCGCTTCGACCTGCTCGGCCACTCCCTCGGCGCGGCCGTGGCCGCCGTCCTGGCCGCCCGCGCCCCCGGGCGCGTGGGCAGGCTGGTGGGCGTGAGCCTCGGCGCCCGCGTCGCGCCAGAGCTGCAGGCCCTCGGCCTCGGCCGGGCGCCCCTCGACCTCACCCTCGGGCTGGCCCGGCCCCTGCTCGACCTGTGGCAGCCCGTCAGCCGGGCCCTGATGCAGAGCCCGCCGGTCGCCCTCGGCCTCGGCTCCATCGTCCTCCACGGCCCGCCCGCCAGCGCCGAGCTGTGGCGCGCCTACCTGGCCGACCACGCGGCCGCGGACCCGCGCGCCTACCTGACCTCGCTGACGGCGGTCGGCGACCCCGCGCTGCTCGCGGCGCTGCCGGCCATCGCCGCGCCCACGCTGCTCGTCGCCGGACGCGAGGACCGGGTGGCCCGCCTCGCCGAGACGACGGCGGCCCACGCCATGCTGCCCGACAGCCGGTTCATCGCGCTCGACGGCTGTGGCCACATGCCCATGCTCGAGCGACCGGCCGTCTTCCACCTGGCCCTGCGGCGCTTCCTCGCCGGGTAGCCGGAGGCTGGCACGCGGCGCCGCCTGGTTGGCCAACCCCTGCGCCCCTCTCCGTTCGGAGAGGGGCTGGAGGTGAGGTCGTGGCCTGGCCCCGCTACCTTATTTAAAGGACGAGCGCGGCACGAGCAGGCTCCGCTCAGACGCGGAATCTTGGCTGCTCTGCGGCATTGCGTGAGCGTAACCGAAAGGTAGTGGGCCTGGCCCGGGCGCCCTACGCCGAGCGGCGGGCGGGGCGCTGGTCGCGGCGGGCGGGGGCGCCCACCTCGCGCCGCAGCTCGCGGGGGGCCTCGCCGCGCTGGGCGGGGCGCTGGTCGCGCCGGGGGGGCTGCTGGGCGGCGGGGCGCTGGTCGCGCCGGGGGCCGGGGCCCTGCCGGCGGCCCGGCTGCTCCTGCTGGGGGGGCGGCGGGGCGGCGTAGTCGAAGCCGGCGACCGAGCGGCGCTCGAGGGGGTGGCCGACGGCGCGCTCGATTGCGCGGACCTGGTCGGCGTCCTCCGGGGTGACGAGGGTGAAGGCCTCGCCGCTGCGCTCGGCGCGGCCGGTGCGCCCGATGCGGTGGATGTAGGCGTCGGGGGTGTCGGGCACGTCGTAGTTGATCACGTGAGAGACCCGCTCGACGTCGAGGCCGCGGGCGGCGATGTCGGTGGCGACCAGGACGCGGAAGCGCCCGGCGCGGAAGCCGTCCATGGCCACCTGGCGCTGGTTCTGCGAGCGGTTGCTGTGGAGGGCCGCGGCGCTGTGGCCGGCGCGGGCGAGCTGCTGCATCAGCCTGTTGGCGCGGTGCTTGGTGCGGGTGAAGACCAGCACCGAGCCACTGTCGGCGCGGCCGAGCAGCTCGAGCAGCAGAGCGGTCTTGTGGTGCTGGGGCACCGGGTAGAGGGCGTGCTCGACGGTGTGGGCCGGGCGCACCTGGCCGATCTGCACGGTGACGGCGCCGGGCGCCGTGGCGGCCGCCAGGCCCTTCAGCTCGGGCGAGAGGGTCGCCGAGAAGAGCATGGTCTGGCGCCGGGCGGGCAGGGCGGCGATCACGCGGCGGATATCGGGCAGGAAGCCCATGTCGAGCATGCGGTCGGCCTCGTCGAGGACGAGCAGCTCGACCTGGCCGAGGCGGGCGGAACCGCGGCCGAGGTGGTCGAGCAGGCGGCCGGGGCAGGCCACAACGATGTCGAGGCCGGCCCTGAGGGCGCGCTCCTGGGGCTCCATGCCGACGCCGCCGTAGATCGCGGCGCTGCGCAGGCCGGTGCCGCGGCCAAGGGCCTGGACGGCCGCGTTGACCTGCTCGGCCAGCTCGCGGGTGGGGGTGACGATCAGGGCGCGCACGCCGCCGCGCCGGCCGCCGATCAGGCGCTGGAGGATCGGCAGCACGAAGGCGGCCGTCTTGCCGGTGCCGGTCTGGGCCAGGCCGATCACGTTCTTGCCCGCCAGGGCGGGCGGGATGGCCTCGGCCTGGATCGGGGTCGGCCGCTCGAAGCCCTGCGCGCGCAGGTTCGCGTGCAGCGTGGGGTGAAGCTCAAACGCTGAGAAGTTCAACGGATTCCTTTGTTCTAGCAACATACCAAAGGCGGGGGGCGTCTCGCCCCCCGCCGTCGTTGTTTGGGAAAGGCTGGGGGGCGAGACGCCCCCACAAGAGACTGTTTTCAGAGTGACCGCGTCACCCGAGCCGAGGGCTAGTAGCGGTCGTCGTAGCCGCCGCGGCCGCCGTCGCGACCGCCCCGGCCGCCGCCGTAGCCGCCGCCGCCGCCGCCGTAGCCGCCGCCGCCGCCGCCGCGGTTGCGGTCCTCAGACTCGTTGACGCGGATCGGGCGACCCTTCAACTCCTGGCCGTCGGTGGCGCGAATGACCTCGCTTACGTCATCTACCTCGATCTCGACGAAGCCGAAGCCGCGCGAGCGGCCGGTGTCGCGATCGGTGATGACGCGCGCGCTCTGCACCTCGCCGTGGGGGGCGAACATGCGCGCGAGCTCCTCGTCGCCGACGCTCCAGGGAAGGTTCCCGACAAACAGCTTGACCAGCATCAGACTACTCTCCTCTGCGCCATCGCGCAGCGTTGACCCGGGGCGGGGCTGTGCCGCCCGCAGAACGACCCAAAGACGACCCGTACCGCCGGCAGCCAGCTGAAGGCTGTCTCGCTCCGGCATCTCAACGTAACATTACCTTCGCGGGAAGAAGTTCTGACGAGCGACCAGGGGACTTGCGGGGTCTCTGATGCAGGTCTCGCAGCCATGTGACGTTGGCAAACACCGCAATGATAGCACACTTTTTGAGATTGGCAAGCCCTCACTTGCGTCAGGGAGCGCCATGGGCTATACTGTCCGCCGGTGGTGTGAAGACGCTCCGTTTTCTGCAGGGGGCTGCACCAAGTCCACGGTAAAGGGGGTGAGCAGCACAATCGACGGCGCAGGCCCGGGCGGGCGATGCCCCACGCCAACAGACGACCCGGTCCCAAGCATGTGCTTTTGAGCCCGTCGATGATGCAGATCTATGCGAGTTGAGCGTCGCGATGGCGAGACAGTCGAGCAGCTGATCCGCCGCTTCAACAAGGGCGTGGTCTCCGAGCGGATCACGAAGACCTTCCGCGAGAAGATGCACTTCGTCTCCAAGAGCGAGCAGCGCAAGGAGAAGCGCCGCCGCGCCGAGCGCAACCGGCGCAAGAAGATGGCCAAGGGCCTCTAGCGGGCGGCGATTCCAGACGGCACGGGTCCGGCGGGCAGAAGCTCGCCGCGCCCGTGCCGTCGCCTTGTGCCGCCCACAGACGACCTTGATCCCCATGCTATAATAGCCATCCATTTGGCTGGAAGGGTGAGCGCCCATATGTTCGACAAGCTGGCAAGCGTTGAGGCGCGCTACGAGGAGCTCGGCGAGCTCATGTCGCGCCCCGAGGTGGTCAACAACCTCGCCCTGCTCCAGCAGTACGCCCGCGAGCAGAGCGAGCTCGCCGAGATCGTGGCCGCCTTCCGCAGCTACAGGCAGGCCCAGGCCAACCTGGAGGAGGCCCAGGCCGTGCTCGGCGAGAGCCCCGACTCCGAGCTGCGCCTGCTCGCCGAGGAGGAGCTGGCCACCCAGCGCGCCCACCTCGAGCGGCTCGATGGCGAGATCCGGCTGCTCTTGCTGCCCCGCGACCCGAACGACTCCAAGGACGTGATCATCGAGATCCGCCAGGGCGAGGGCGGCGACGAGGCGGCCCTCTTCGCGGCCGACCTTTACCGCATGTACACGCGCTACGCCGAGCTGCGGGGCTGGAAGGTCGAGGTGGACACGGCCACCGACAACGGCCCCGGCGGCTTCAAGGAGATCGTTTTCGAGATCAGCGGCGAGGGCGCTTACAGCGTGCTCAAGTACGAGGGCGGGGTGCACCGCGTGCAGCGCGTGCCCGCCACCGAGGCCCGCGGCCGCATCCACACCTCGACGGCGACGGTGGCGGTGCTGCCAGAAGTCGAGCCCACCGCCGTTGAGATCAAGAATGAAGATATCCGCGTGGACGTGTTCCGCGCCGGCGGCCACGGCGGCCAGGGCGTGAACACCACCGACTCGGCGGTCCGCGTGGTCTACAGGGGCGGCACGCCCGACGAGATCGTGGTCACCTGCCAGGACGGGCGCTCGCAGATCAAGAACAAAGAGAAGGCCATGTCGGTGCTCAGGGCCAAGTTGTTCGCCCGCGAGCAGGAGAAGCAGGACCGCGAGCAGGGCACGACGCGCCTGGCCCAGGTGGGCACCGGCGAGCGGGCCGAGAAGATCCGCACCTACAACTTCCCCCAGGACCGGGTGACCGACCACCGGCTCGGCCAGAACTTCTCGAACCTGCCCGGCATCCTCGACGGCAACCTGGACAAGATCATTGACGCCCTGGTCCTCCACGACAATGCCGAGCGACTGAAAGCATCGGGCATCGCGTAGCCCTTAGGAGATACGCAGCAGGAGCAGCAAGAGGCAGGAGGCAGGCCCCGCGGGACCTCCCTCCTGCCTTTTGCACCCCATCAGCGGAGAAGCGCCGTGCTCACCCCCCAGCTCGAGGAGTTCATCAGGCTGATGCCCAAGGTGGAGCTGCACCTGCACCTGGAGGGCACGATCACCCCGCGGACCCTGATCGAGCTGGCGCGCCGCAACGGCGTGGCCCTGCCGGCCAGCGACGAGGCCGGCGTGGCCGCCCTGTTCCGCTACCGCGACTTCGGCGAGTTCCTGAGCGTGTTCATGGCCCTGGCGCGGGCGATCGTCTGCGGCGAGGACTTCGAGCGCCTGGCCTACGAGCTGGGCAGCGACCTGGCGGACCAGGAGGTGCGCTACGCCGAGGTGATGATCTCGCCGATGCAGTACCTCAAGCGGGGCATGGACCTGCGCGAGGTGATCGAGGGCTGCCTGGCCGGCTTCGCCCGGGTCGAGCGCGAGCGGGGCGCGGTGGTCCGGCTGGCCCTCGACTACGGGCGCCAGTACGGGCCCGAGGCGGCCTGGCCGGTGCTCGAGGTGGCCAGGGCCACGCGCCACCTGGGGGTGGTGGGCTGGTCGATCGGCGGCAACGAGATCGGCCACCCGCCCGAGCCCTTCGCGCCCCTGTTTGACGCCGCGCGCGAGGCCGGGCTCGGCGTGATGGCCCACGCGGGCGAGGTGGTCGGCCCCGCGAGCGTCTGGGGCGCGGTCGGGGCCCTGAGGGTTGCCCGCATCGGCCACGGCATCAGGGCCGTGGACGACCCCGCCCTGCTCGTGACCCTGCGCGAGCGCGGCGTGGTGCTCGACGTCTGCCCCAGCAGCAACCTGCTGACGGGGGCGGTCGAGGGCTGGGCCGCCCACCCGCTGCGCCGGCTGCTCGAGGCGGGCGTGCCGGTGACGATCAACTCCGATGACCCGACCTTCTTCGCCACGACCCTGACCGAGGAGTACCGGCGCGCCCTCACGCGCCTGGGCCTCGGCGTGGACGAGCTGTGCGCCACGGTGCTCACGGCGGCCCGCGCGGGCTTCCTGCCGCCCGCGCAGCGCGAGGCCCTGGCCGGGCGCGTCGCCGCCGAACTGGCGGCCCTGCGCGCCGAGCTGGGCGTTTGACAAAGGCGGGCGAGGCAGCTATAATCACCCGAGTGAGCCGCGCCCAGGTGGCGGAATTGGCAGACGCGCTAGGTTGAGGGCCTAGTGACCTAACCATGGTCGTAAGGGTTCAAATCCCTTCCTGGGCACCACAGTGGTTCGGGCGATTAGCTCAGCGGTAGAGCACCTCGCTTACACCGAGGGTGTCGGCGGTTCGAGCCCGTCATCGCCCACCAGCGCATGACACGAGCCGCGAGACAGGCACGCCAAGGTAGCTCAGTTGGTAGAGCATCGCACTGAAAATGCGGGGGTCGCCGGTTCAAGTCCGGCCCTTGGCACCAACGATGACGGTCACAACAGAGCCCCCCACGACGCAAGCGTGGGGGGCTCTGCCATGGCGGCTCACATCAGCCCAGGCCCTCGACCTCGGTGATGTCGAACGAGCCCTTCTTGGCCACGCGGTGCTGGCCCTCGTACTCGTTGACCTTGCGGGCGAGGTGCTGGCCCTCGTACTCGTTGACCTTGCGGGCCACGCCCCACTGCGAGGGGTCGCCGGCCTGCCGGGCGGCGGGGGCGGCGGCCGCGGCGCCGGCGGCCAGGACGAGGGCGGCGAGGGCGGCGAGCGTAAGCTGCTTGATGCGGGTCACGTCTATGTCTCCTGCTTCTACGTGTCAGCAGTGGAAGGTCCACCGCGCACACAATAGCAGGCGCCGCGCATAGGCAACAGATACACGCACGCCCCAAAAGGGGTACTACCCCGGTACAGGAGCGCCGCCCGCGGGCGACTACTGGCCCTCGCCCTCGCCCTCGGCCAGGCGCAGCAGGCGCGTCCCGGTGCGCCGCAGCTCGGCCCTGAGCCGGCCCAGCTCGGCGCGGGCCTCGTCGCGCTCCAGCTCGATCCGCCCCCGCTCCAGGGCCTCGAGGTCGCCGCGGCTGACGGTCAGGCCGGCCAGCGCGGGGCCGTGCTCTGCCTCCGTGCAGAGCACCACGGAGGCGGCCAGCAGCTCGGCGGCGAGGCCCTCGAGGGGGATCTGGTAGACGCCGGCGAGGATCGCCAGGCGGCTGTGCGCGTCGGCGGGCAGGCTGAGGCTCAGGGTGACGCGGTCAGCCGGGGCGGGCACGTCGGGAGTGGTCATCGCGGCTCGCTCCACGCTTGCGGCGCGCCTGGCGTCCGGGCGCGCCCGCGCCCAGGCCGCCCAGAGGCCGCCGTTCCGGTGCATGGCGCCAGTGTAGCACGGGATATCCGCTGAGAGCGAATCGCCGCGGGCACGCCTGGCCGCGCTGCTTGCGCGCGAGCCGAAGGGGGCTATAATGCTCGGAAAGAGCCGCTGAGAATAGCAGCGAATTACGATGAGATCGCGCTGTGCTGCGCGCAGGCGCCGGCGGCCCTGCCCGCGCGGCGCGACGAGGGCTGCCTATGTCGTCACTGTTCATCCCCCCGCTCGAGCTCGGCGCCGGCGACCTGCTGATCCGTGCCTACAGGCCAGGGGACGGGCCAGCCCTGCGGCGCGCCACCGCCGCCTCGTACGCGCACCTGCGCCCCTGGATGGAGTGGGCCAGGCCCGACCAGAGCGAGGAGGAGGCGGAGTTGCTGTGCCGGCGCTTCGCCGCCAGCTACCTGCTGGTCGAGGACTTCGTGCTGGGGATCTGGATCGGCGCCGAGCTGGCCGGCGGCACCGGCTTCCACCCCCGCGGGGGCTCGCTCGCCGCGGGCAGCGCCGACATCGGCATGTGGGTCAGCGCGCCCCGCGCCGGCCATGGCCTCGGCACGCGGGTGCTGCGGGCCCTGCTGACCTGGGGGTTCGGCGACTGGCCATGGCAGCGCCTGACCTGGCACTGCGACACGCGCAACCTGGCCAGCGCCCGGGTGGCCGAGAAGTGCGGGCTGCGGCGCGAGGCCACGCTCCGCGCCGACGCCCTCGACGTGGAGGGGCTGCGGCGCGACACGCACCTCTACGCGATCCTGCGCGAGGAGTGGGGGGGCGGGCTGGCGCCCGCCTAGCGAGCAGGCTGAGCTGTGCAGGGGCGGCCCCTGCGGGCCTGTTTTCTGCGGGGGGCCTGCCGCCAGGCCCCCCGCGCCCCCCGCCGCGGGGGGCGCTGCCCCCTCGCCCCCGCTTGGCGGTTGGGGCGCCCCAGCGTGGGCGCCCACGCTGGGGCGCCCGTA
>DAOLDO010000243.1:0-8146 GCA_035327325.1 Chloroflexaceae bacterium
CGGGCGTAACCAGAATGTAGCGGTGCTGTGGGGCGACCTGGGGCAGCCAGCGCACGAGGCCGTGCAGGTACTGCCCGCTGCCCACGTTCGGCTCGGCCCAGAAGCTTCCGTTGATCAGCAGCTGCACGCGCGAGCTCCAGGGCGCCAGGGTCAAGCCTGGGAGGATGGCGGCACTATAGTACCATGGGCGCCGCCCGGTCGCGCAGGTAATGGGCCCATGCTAGACTCTCGCTCGTCGCGCGCCCCGGACGCCCGCCCTGGCCGCTCATCGCCGCCACAGCACTCCAGAACTCATGCCCATGCCCCCACTCTTGAACGACTGGCTCTCGCTCATGGCCGCCCTCTGGCACTGGTTCGCCGGCGGCAACCCGTACGGCGCCTACCCTGGGCTGGACGGGCAGGTGTACGCGGCGGGCTACTACGGCTACCCCCCGCCGACCCTGATCCTCGCCGCGCCCCTGGCCCTCCTGCCCTGGTGGCTCAGCGGGCTGCTCGTGCAGGCCGGCGCCATCGTCGGCTTCGACCGCTGGGCCCGCCGCGTCACCGGTCGCAGCCAGCTCGCCTGGCTCGTGCTCTTCCCGCCCCTCTTCCAGGGCCTGCTGATCGGCCAGACCACTCTGCTCGTCCTCGTGGCCCTGATGTTCGCCGAGCTGAGCTACCGCGAGGGCCGCGACACCAGGGCGGGCCTGCTGCTCGCCCTGGCGATCCTCAAGCCCCAGGTCGGGATCCTGGCGATCGGCTACCTGCTCTTCGAGGGGCTGCGGGCCGGGCGCTGGCGCGTGCCGGGCGCCTTCGCCCTCGCCTCGGCGCTCCTCTGGGGCGGGACGGCCCTGCTGGCCGGCCCGCAGATCTACGCCCAGTGGCTCGACGGCCTGCGCGCCTACAGCGCGAGCCTGCCCGACCGCCCGATGGTCTTCCTGCCCCTCGGCCCCCTCGTCGTGCTGGCTGCCGTGACCCTCTGGCGCCGCGCCGACGGCGACACGTTCACCCTGGCCCTGCTGCTCAACACTCTGATCTACCCGCTCTCCGTGCTCTACATCGTGTCGGCGGTGGGGTTTGTGGTGATCCGCTGGCGCCGCGACGCGCAGGTCTGGCCCCTGGCGCTGTGCTGGCTCGCGCCGGCGGTCTTCGCGCGGCTGCCGGCCACCCTGGACATGTGGATCGCCTCGATCCAGGTCGTGGTGATCTGCGCCCTCGTGGTGGGGCTGCTGCCCCCGCTGCACTGGCGCGCCGGGCAAGGGCAGGGTAGCGTCGCGGGCTAACGGCCGGTTTATAATGGGGTCATGAGCGACCAGATCATCCCCCGCCTCGCCGGCGAGCTCGGCCTCGACGCGCGCCAGGTCGAGCGCACCGTGGCCCTGCTCGACGACGGCAACACCGTCCCCTTCATCACCCGCTACAGGAAGGAGGCCACGGGCGGCCTCGACGAGGAACAGCTGCGCCGCCTCGCCGAGCGCCTGGCCTATCTGCGCGGCCTCGAGGCCCGCCGGGCCGAGGTGCGCGCCGCCCTCGAGGCGGGCGGCCACCTGACACCCGAGCTCGCCGCGGCCCTGGCGGCCGCCGAGACGCTGCAGGCCGTCGAGGACCTCTACCTGCCCTTCCGGCCGAAGCGCCGCACTCGCGCCCAGGCGGCCCGCGAGCTGGGCCTCGGCCCCCTGGCCGAGCTGATCATGGCCCGCGACACCGGCGGCAAGGGCCCCGACGAGCTGGCGGCGCCCTTCCTCGGCGAGCAGGTGCCCGACACCGGGGCGGCCCTGGCCGGCGCCCGCGACATCATCGCCGAGCAGGTTGCCGAGACGGCGCGGGTGCGCCAGGCCGTGCGCGAGGCCACCCGCCGCACCGGCAAGCTGCGCGTCGCCCGCAAGGAGGGCGCCCCCGACGAGAAGGGCACCTACCAGCAGTACTACGACTTCAGCCAGACCCTGGCGGCGCTGCCGCCCCACCGCGTGCTCGCGATCAACCGCGGCGAGCGCGAGGGCGTGCTGAGCGTGGGCCTGGAGGCCACCCACGACGCCTTCGTCGGCTCGCTCCAGCGGCGCTACGCCCCCGGCGAGAGCTGGGCCGACGCCGAGCTGCGCGCCGCCGTCGCCGACGGCTACAAGCGGCTGCTCGCCCCCGCCGTCGAGCGCGACCTGCGGGCCGAGCTGACCGCGCGGGCCGAGCAGCACGCCCTGACGGTCTTCGCCGCCAACCTGCGCCGCCTGCTGCTCCAGCCCCCCCTGAAGGGCCGCGTGGTGATGGGCGTGGACCCCGGCTACCGCACCGGCTGCAAGCTGGCCGTGGTGGACGCCACGGGCAAGTACCTGGGCGGCGACCTGGTCTACCTGCACCAGGCCGAGCGGGCGAAGGAGACCCTGCTGCGCCTCTGCCGGGCCCACGGCGTGCAGGTGATCGCGATCGGCAACGGCACGGCCAGCCGCGAGACCGAGGCCCTGGTGGCCGAGACGATCAAGGGCGCCGAGGGGCTGAAGTACATCATCGTCAGCGAGGCGGGCGCCTCGGTCTACTCGGCATCGGAGGCCGCCCGCGACGAGTTCCCCGCCCTCGACGCGACGGAGCGCGGCACGGTGAGCATCGCCCGGCGCCTGCAGGACCCCCTGGCCGAGCTGGTGAAGATTGACCCCAAAGCCCTCGGCATCGGCATGTACCAGCACGACGTTGACCAGAAGGCCCTGGCGGCGCGCCTGGAGGAGGTGGTCGAGAGCGCCGTGAACTACGTCGGGGTGGACCTGAACACCGCCTCGGCGGCCCTGCTGACCTACGTGGCCGGCCTCAACGGCAAGGTGGCGAAGGCCGTGGTGGCCCACCGCGACGGTGTAGGCCCCTTCCGGGCCCGCGCCGAGCTGAAGAAGGTCAAGGGCCTGGGGCCGCGGGCCTTCGAGCAGGCCGCGGGCTTCCTGCGCATCCCCGACGCCGCGGACCCCCTCGACCGCACCGCCATCCACCCCGAGAGCTACGGGGCGGCCCGCGCGCTCTTGCAGCGCTTCGACCCCGGGGGCAAGACGCCGCCCCCGCAGGTCGCCGCCACTATCCGCGCTGCCGTCAGGGGCGGCGAGACGAGCCTGGCGGCCCTGGCGGCCGAGCTGGGCGTGGGCGAGCCGACCCTGGCGGACATCGTCGAGTACCTGGCCCGCCCGGGGCGCGACCCCCGCGAGGAGCTGCCCGCCCCCATGCTGCGCGCCGACGTGCTGAAGCTCGAGGACCTCGCCCCGGGCATGTGGCTCAAGGGCACCGTGCGCAACGTAGTTGACTTCGGCGCCTTCGTGGACATCGGCGTCAAGCAGGACGGGCTGGTCCACGTCTCGGAGCTCGCCGACCGCTACGTGAGGAACCCCCTCGAGGTGGTGCAGGTGGGCGACCTGGTGGACGTGCGCGTGCTCAGCGTGGACCTGGCGCGGGGCCGGGTAGCCCTGAGCATGCGCAAGCTCGCCGGGCCCCCCTAGCACATCGGCAGAGTCTTTCTTTTTCTGGTGGGTTTGGCTTCGCCAAACCACACCAGAAAGCGAAAGTACTTGCGGGGCATCCTCCCGCGTGCCGCCGACCGGGACAAAGCCGAAGGACGGCTCATCCAGCCCGCGAGGAGCCCCCGGCACGGGCCGGGTCGAGGTGCTATAATCACGACCCAGGCACGTACGACACCCCGACGGACAGCCTGCCCTGGGCGCAGGCTGTCCGTTGTTTGATCAGACCGAGGAGGCACTATGGACGACCGGGCGTTTGCCACCCTCGCCGCGCTGCAGGGGCGCATCCAGGCCCTCAAGCTGCTGCCGCGCACAGGCTGGCTCCAGCGCGGCCTGCAGAACGTCGAGAGCGTGGCCGATCACAGCTTCGGGGTGGCGGCCCTGGCCCTGGTCGTCGGCGACCTCCACCCCGAGCTCGACCGGGGCCGGCTGCTCGCGACGGCGCTGCTGCACGACCTGGCCGAGGCCCTGATTGGCGACCTGCCGGCCTCGGCGAGCCGGCTGATCGGCAAGGCGGCCAAGCACGGCGCCGAGCGCAAGGCGATGCTCGAGCTGCTGGGCGGGCTGCCGCGGGCCGACGGCTATCTGACGCTATGGGAGGAGTACAGCCAGGGGGCCACGCCCGAGGCGCGCCTGGTCAAGGCCCTCGACCGGCTCGAGATGCTGGCGCAGACCCTGGCCTACGAGCGGGCGGGCGCCCGCGGGCTGGGCGAGTTCTGGGCGGAGCGGGACGGCTGGGCCGACGAGTTCCCTCTGGTGCGGGCCCTGGCCGACCAGCTCCACGCGGAGCACGCGGCCCTGGTGGGCGCCGCCGAGCGGGCGGCGTAGACGGGACGCGGCCCTACGGGCGCCTACGGGCTGCGTGGCGCTCGCCGGCCGGCGCGGGCGGGGCGACCACGAACTGGCGGGCGGCCCGCAGCTCGACGAGGGTCTGGGCGGCCTGCTCGGTGGCGCGCAGGATGCGCGCGAGGCTGGCGCGCACCTCGGGGTCGCCCTGCTCCTCCTGGAGCAGCTGGGTCTCGCCCATGATTACGGTGAGGTGCTGGCCGATATGGTGGGCGGCGGCGCGGGCCATGGCGCGCATGGCCTCCTCGTGGTCGCGCAGACGCTCGATCTCGCGGGCCGCCTGGCGCAGCCTGTAGTGCTCGACGGCGCGGCGCACCGCGGCCCGCAGCAGGTCGTTATTGATCGGCTTGGCGAGGACGTCGAAGGCGCCGTGGCGCAGGGCCTCGACGGCGGCGGGCGAGGCGTCGCCCGCCGTGGCGACGATGGCGAGGGGGCTGTCGGGCGAGGCCCGCAGCTCCTCGAGGAGCTCGAGGCCGCTGCCGTCGGGAAAGCCCACGTCGAGCAGGATCACGCTCGGTCGCTCGCGCAGCAGCTGGACCCGCGCCTCGGCGACGCTGCGGGCGGCGAGGATGCCGAAGCCCTCGCGGCGGAGCAGCGCCGTCAGCGAGAGCTGGAGCACCACGTTGTCCTCGATCACAAGGAGCTGCTCCTGCATCGTCGTTCCTTTCCTTGAGCAGCTAACCGGGGGGCGGCTGGCACGCGGGGCAGTAGAAGGTGCTGCGCTGGGCGACGACGATGCGCTCGACCGGGGCGCCGCAGCGCTGGCAGGGCCGGCCCTGGCGGTCATAGACCAGGAAGTGCTCCTGGTTCTGGCCCTGGCGGCCGTAGCCGTCGCGGTAGTTGCGCAGCGAGCTGCCCTCGTTGGCGATCGCCCGCTCGAGCACGGCCCGGATCGCGCCGTGGAGCGCGGCCACCCCGGCCTCATCTATGGCGGCGGCCGGCAGTAGCGGGTGGATGCGGGCCAGCCAGAGGGCCTCGCTCGCGTAGATGTTGCCCATCCCGGCCAGCAGGCGCTGGTCGAGCAGCAGGGGCTTGATCTTGGTGCGGCGCCCGGCGAGGATGCGGGCCAGCTCGGCGGCGGTGAAGGCGTCGCCGAGGGGCTCGGGCCCGTGGGCCGCGTCGAGCAGGGCCAGGCCCGCGGCGTCGAGCAGGCGCACGCGCCCGAACTTGCGCTCGTCGTCGAAGAAGAGGCGCCTGCCGTCGTCCAGGGCCAGGATGAGGTGCACGTGGGGGCGGGCGGCCGCCTCGGGGCCGTGGACGGCGAGGTGGCCCGACATGCGCAGGTGGATCGCCAGCGTCCAGCCGCCGTCGAGGTCGAGCAGGACCCACTTGGCGCGGCGGCGGGCGGCGCGGATCTGGCGGCCGACGATCAGCTCGCGGAAGGCCGCGGGGTCGGGCGTCTCGACCATGCGCTCCCAGTCGAGGCGCTCGACGCCGACGATGTGGCGCCCGACCACCTGGGGCGCCAGGGAGCGGGCGGCGGTCTCTACTTCAGGTAGCTCAGGCATATAACCCGGTCACTCGCGCCACTCGGCGGCGCCGTCGGCCCAGTGCTCGCGCTTCCAGATCGGCGCGATCTCCTTGATGCGGTCCATGACGTAGGCGGCGGCCTCGAAGGCGGCCTGGCGGTGGGGCGCGGCGACCACCACCAGCACCGCCGTCTCGCCGATGGCGAGGGTGCCGACGCGGTGGTGGACGGCGACGCGGCCGATCGGCCAGCGCCGGCGGGCCTCGTCGGCGAGCTGGGCGAGGACGGGGGCGGCCATCTCGGCGTAGGCCTCGTAGGCGAGGAAGGCCGTGGCGCGACCCTCGAAGTTGTCGCGGGCCACGCCGGCGAACGTCACCACCGCCCCGTCCGACGGGGTCTGGACGTAGGCCACCAGGGGCGCGGGGTCGAGGGGCTCGCCGGTGATCAGAAAGGGCTGGAAGGCGCCCGACTCTTGCGCGGGGGCGCCGCCGCTGACCGGAGGGATGAAGGCGACCTCGTCGCCGTGGCCGACGGGGGTGGCGGGCTCGGCGAACTGCTGGTTGACGGCGAAGAGCAGCCGCCCGGTGTAGCCGGCCAGGCGCGGGTAGGCGCCGATCAGCTGCTCCCACACCGCGCCGACCGTGGCGCCCTCCTCGAGGGTCAGGTCCTGCTCGGCGCGGCCGACGATGTCGCGGTGGCCCGCGAAGAAGCGCACCCGGACGGTGATCACTGCTGGCCTCCAGCCCTCCGCGGCCCACTCTGGCGCGGGCGATCATTATACCGCGATGAAGGGGGCTTTGGGGCCGAGGCGCGCTGGATCAGGCGGGGCGCTCAGTCGCCGGCGAGGTGGCCGGGCTCGGCCAGGGCGGCCTGCTTGCGGGCGCGGCGGTCCATGAACCACCAGCGCATGCGGCGGTGCTGGCGCGAAATCGTCTGGGCGGAGCGCCGGGCGAGCCGGCCGAGGGGGCCCACCAGGGGCGTGTCGAGGGCGGACCACCAGACGAGCAGCAGCTTGATCTGGACCCGGCTCCAGCGGATCAGGCGGTTGCGGTGGCCGACCAGGGCCAGGCCGATCACCAGGAAGATCACGCCGTTCATGATCGGCATGGGCATGCCGATCAGGCCGATCACGATCAGCAGCCAGCCGAGAACCGGCTTGAGCACAAACCACAGGGCCAGAAGCGCTGACCGCAGCACTGTCAGTACGATTGTCAGCCACATATCTCGTCCCCACGGGGTGAGCGATCAGACAAAAAGGGCGCACCTGGCGGCGCGGCTCCTGGTCTGAGTATACCATGGCGTGGCATCGGCCAGTAGTGAAAGATCCCCTAGGGCCCAGGGCTGAGCCCGTCGAGCAGCGCCAGCAGCTCGGGGTCGTCCGGGGGTCTGGAGGTCTCGACGATCAGCAGGGTCTCGCCCAGCTCGAAGAGCAGGTAGGTCCTGCCGCCGAAGCCGCGCCAACCCTCCACCTCGCGGCCCGCCACGACCAGGGTGATGGGCTCGCTGGCGTCCCAGGGGACGATATGCGAGCTGCGCAGGAAGGCCCGCAGGGGCGCGGCGGGGCCCTGGGTGATGGTCAGGTCGAAGGAGGTAGCCGGGTCATACTCGCCGGCGGGGGCCCTGTAGGCCGCGCTTATGGCGAGCCGCCTGGCGACGGCGTGGCGCAAGGGGCTGGCGCCGGGGACGCCGTAGTCCACCCTGACACCCGGCGGCGTCAGGGCGCCCTCCTCGGCGGACAGGAGCGTCGCGGCGCCCTCGGCCGGCGCGTAGATTGGCGCGCCAGGCCAGCCGATCAGGTCGCCGAGGGTGTCGCGCCGCACGACCTCGGCCCGCTGGGAAGGGCTAAAGGAGAACTCGCTCACGAAGGCGGCGGCTGGCGGCGCGCCCTCGCGCAGGGCCGCGGGCGCCTCGGCCAGGGGCACCACCTCGCGGCTCAGCACCTCGTAGCTCTCGACCAACGTGCGGAGGCCGCCGGCGCGGCCCTCGGCGTAGACGCGCACCGCCGTGGCCTCGCCGGCGGGGCTCAGCTCGAGCTCGGTGGTCATGGTGATGGGCGCGAGATCGTACAGGTACGGCTCGGCGGGAGACGAGGGTTCGCGTATGCTCCGGCTGTAGCGCGGGCTCCCGCGCGCCGGCTCGCTGTGGCGCACCACGGCGCCGGCGGGCAGCCGCTCGAGGCTGAGCTCGCCCGGCTGGTTGAGCAGGTCGAGGGCTGTGGCCTCCAGCATCGGCAGGCGGATCGTGTAGGGCGAGATCACGGGCGGCCAGAGCTGGGCGGCGTCAAGCACGGCGCTGTAGCGCCAGAGGCGCTCGCCGTCGGTGTAGCGGCTCGTCAGGGGCGCGCCGCCGGGGGGGTCGCGCTGCTCGAGGT
>DAOLDO010000244.1:0-8135 GCA_035327325.1 Chloroflexaceae bacterium
CCCCGCCGTTATGGATGGGCTTGCTGTGCTACCTGGGCGCGGCGCCGATGCGGGCAAGGCCCAGCACCCCCCACACAATCACCACGAGGTAGCTGATCGCCTGGAAGGCGAGGATAAATGCGAGGGCGGCGCTCTGGGCGAGTCCGAACGGCGCGAGTATAGAGACGGCGACGAACTGAAAGATCCCCAGATAGCCCGGCGTCGAGGGTGCCGCGCTCGCCAGGCCGAGGGCGGCGAGCAGCACGAGGGCCTGGGGGATGTCGAGGCCGATCTGGAGGGCCACAGCGACAGCCACGGCGAACACTGCGTCGAGGAGCCAGATCACCGTCGTCAGCGCGGCGAAGCCCGCGCCCCGGCGCGGGTGCCCGATCGCCCGCATCCCGAGCAAGAACTGGCCGACCAGCTCGGCGAGCCGCGAGCTGAGCCCGCCGGGAAGCGGCGCGCGGCGCAACAGCGCTATGAGCTGGCGCCCGAACAGCGGTAGGGCCGCGAGCCCGGCCACGCCAACCACCGCCACCGCGCTCATCACCTGGGCCGCCACCGCAACCCAGGGGGGCAAGCCGACGATCCAGCGCAGCGCGACGAGGCTCAGCAGCACCAGCGCTACCAGGTCGAGGAGCCGCTCGGTAAGGGCTGTGGCCAGGACGTAGCCCACGCTGAGCCGACTGAGGCGTGCCACCAGGGCCGAGCGGATCAGCTCGCCCGCCCGCGCGGGGAGGAAGTAGTTGCCCAGGTAGCCGGCCATGACGGCCCAGAAGACGCTCACGGTCGGGAGCGAGCTCTCGGCCCGAAGCAGAAGATTCCAGCGTACTGATCGCACCAGGTGCGACACGCTCAGCAGGCCAGCAGCCAGCAAGAGTATCGCGGGGTTCGCCTGCCGGAGGATGGCGAGAAACTGGCTCCAGTCCGCCCCACGCAGGGCCAGGAAGAGGAGGAGCCCCGCGAGCGCGAGGGTCAGGGCCAGGAGCCACGGCGAGGTGCGGCGTTTCCGCTGGCCCAAGGCGGCCTCGGGGCCAGGCTCGGTCGGCTGCTCCTGGTCGAAGCTCATGGCTCCTGCTCCAGCACCAGGTGGATCACCTCGGCGCGCTGATGCCCGCCGTCAATCCGCTCGATCGTGAAGGTCTGTTTGCCGGCCGGAAGAAAGACCTTGAGCCGGTGGTTCTCCCAGCCGGGCGCGGGCTGGAGTGTCAGTGGCCCGAGCTCGATCGCGCCGACGCGCACACTGATCTGCGCGGGCTCGCCGTCGGCCGCGCTCACAGAGCGCGTCCGTACCGTCACGGTGTAGTCCCCCGCGAGTTCGATCGGCAGGGTGCGACTGATAGACGCCCCTGGCCCAAGGAGGACGCTCTCGCCGATGGCCTGGACGACGGCGTTGTGCTCGGGACCCCAGCGCATGTTGCTCGCCGCGATGGGGATGGGCACGGGCTGTTCTGCCATCGCAACCGCGTAGATGTAGACCTGCTGCCCGGCGGTCAGCCCAAGGGGGCGCAGCGTCACGCTGTGCTGGCCGCCCCGCGAGAGCTCGACCGGCAGGGGCGGCGGCGGCGTGCCCTGGTCGTCCAGGGGCACCGTGCCGATGGGGTGCCCGTTGATGCTGAGCTCAACTGTGGCCCGTCCCTGGGCGGCGCTACCGAAGAGATGCAGACTGAAGTAACTGTAGCCCATGCCGTACCAGCGCCAGGAGGACTGGGCTGTGTCTCCCGGGCGCAGGCTGAGCAGGTCGGGGCTCGCGCTGCCGAAGCGCTCGGGGGTGAGGGTCGCGATGCTCGGGTAGCGCGGCCTCAGCTCGATCTGCGCCACCTCGAGCGGGCCAGCCCCCGGCTCCTCGAGGGCAATCTCGATCGTGTGGGGCCCTGGCCGTAGGTGGATCGCCTGGAGCCGGCCCCGCCCGCCGGTGCTGCCGATCGGCCTGCCGCCGACAGTGACCCGCGCGGCCTTGTCGGCTGAGGGGTTCACGGCGAGCCCGATGTCGTACAGGCCCGGTAGCTGAGCGGTGACCGACAGGCTCGCCGAGGGGCGGGCGGCGTCGAGGCGCAGCGGGCCTTCCGTGGCGCAGCGAGGCCCGGCGAGCGCCGCGGGGGGCGCCTCCGCCCAACAGAGGCTCAGGGTGAGATCATTCTTGACGGGCGGGACGATGCTGATCCCCTTGACGATGGCGTTGCGGTCGCCATCCGGGCCGCTCGCGTCATTCGTAAAGCTCACCCGCACCACATGCGACCCGGCGCTGAGGGTGATCGGCAGGGCCTGCTCCTCCCAGCTGTCATCCCCGCGGCCGTAGCTGAGCGTGCCGACGACGACATCGTCCACAGCGACCGCCAGGAGCACGGGTGCCGGCCGGCGATGCTGCGCGTTGACGAGGATGTTGTAGCTCCCGTCGGTGGGGAGCTGCACCGGCACCTGGACGTAGTCGCCGTTGGTGTACAAGGCGAACTGCCCGGGCGCCGACGGGATGATGGCGTTCGCATGCTTGGGCTGGATCGGACCGATGCTGATGGCGCGCACCCCGGTGAGCCGGCGGTCGAGCTGCTCCAGGTCATACGCGACCTGGGCGCGCAGGTCGCTGCTCGGGCTGTGGGCCACCAGCAACTGGCCAAGGGCCTTGACCTCGCCGAGCAGCATGGGGTCGGATGTGGCCGACTGCTGCATGAACAGCTTCTGGGCGAGATCGATGGTGGGCTCGGCCATGTAGGTGTAGCCGCCGGGGTCCTCGCTCATCGCGGCGCGCAGGGCGCGGAGCTGCGCCGGCAGATCCTTGTGGTACTCGGCGACGACGTACTCCTGCCAGAGCTGGCGCGTCTGGCCCGCGCGAGCTATGGCGAGTCCCGAGACGGCTGTGGCGAGGGCGGTTGCGGCCACCGTGGCCCAGGCGACCGCCAGCGCGGGGCGCCCGTAGCGCCGCGGCTGGATCTGGAGCGGCTCGGGGCTGGCGGGGGCGGGCAGAGCGCGGCGCGCGGCGATCTGCACCAGCTGCGCGATGCCGACCCCGGCGAAGATCGTGAAGGCCAGGCGCGCGAAGAGGAAGTAGCGTGCCGCATCCAGCGGGACGATCGGCAGGTTGGCGGCGCAGACGGCGAGCAGCCAGATGTGGCTCATCCGGCTCAGCGGGCGCTGCAAGCTCAGGCCACTCCAGATGCCGAGGGCGACCATCGGAAGACCCAGCCAGATCGGCAGGATCGTGTGCTCGGGCGAGGTGAGTAGCCCGCTTAGCCCGGCATAGACCGAGGCCGAGGGGTCGGGCAGGTTTTTGTCCGCGAAGACGAGCCGTTGGAGGCTCAGGATGCCGGAGCGAAAGTTCACCGCCGCCTGCAGGCGTACGGGGAAGTCGGGGCTCCAGAGCAGGGGGTTGGTCAGCACAAAGCACACGAACGTGCAGAGGGCGACGACCGCGCCGAGCCAGAGCAGCGTGAACCAGTGCCGGGTGGTCTGCCAGCCAAGGGCCACGAGAGTGGCGACGATGCCCGCGACGAGCAGGGCGGCATTGGGCTTCACCCCGACCGCGAGCCCAAGGCTCAGCCCCAGGCAGACGGCGCCGGCGACGAGGTGCCACGTCGGCGTCCCCGGCGTCGTCACGAGTTTGATCAGCCAGAGGGTGCTGAGCCACGTGGCGACGATAAAGAGGAAGAGCGGCCCCTCGGCCATGATCGCGCGCATTGTAAACAGCCAGCCCGGGGTGAGCACGATCAGCGCCAGCGTCACCAGCGCCGCGCCCGTGCCGTACAGGCGGCGGACGCCCGCGAAGAGCAGCAGCAGCGTGATTGATGCGAGCGCGGTCATGAAGCGCACGCCGGCGGCCCTGATGTCGGGGTCGAGCGTCGAGGCGCTGGTGTCGTAGAGCCGCTGGACGGCCGCTGCCGGGATGCCGTTCAGCATGCGCATGGCCGTAAGCAGGTACTTGGTACCTGCCGAGTGGTCTACGCTCTGGTGGCTCAGCTCAAGGCATGTGTGTGCGTAGGTGCCCGTGGCGACCGCATCGCCGCAGAGGCTGTGGCTGAGCCACTGGGGCTCGTCGTGGGTGTGGGGGGGGACCAGCTCGACGGGCGTCATCCAGAGCCCGCCGACGATGATGGCGCTGGCAAGCAGGTACCAGAGGAGCGGCCGGCCCACGCGCGACAGCCACAGCGGCGGCTGGCCGATCCGGGCTTCGACTTCCATAGGCTCTCCGTTCAGCATGTGGGCTGGTAGCGCTTCAGGAGCTGCGGGTTGGCTTGGAACCAGGCTACCATCTGCCTGAAGCCCTCGCCGAAGCTGTGGCGTGGCCCCCAGCCAAGGGCGTTGCGGATCGCCCGGTTGTCAGCCACCCAGACCGTCGTGTCCCACGGGCGGCCCGGCAGGGTGCCCCAGGCAGGCGCGACGGTAATCGGGAGCACGTCGCATGCAAGCTCCACCACCTCGCGGAGCGTGGTCTGTACGCCCGTGCCGAGATTGTAGACGGCCCCCGGCTCCTGGCCCTCGACCGTGGCCGCGAGGAGGTAGGCGTCGCTCACATCGTCGGCGTAGATGTAGTCGCGGGCGATGTCCGGGCTCACCAGCGGCGGGAGGGCGCCGCGCAGCCCGTGCTCGATCAGCGTCGGCATGAGGCGGTTTGGCTCCTCGTAGGGTCCGTAGACCGAGTAGAGCCGCAGGGTTGCGATGCGCATCGCGCTGCGCTGGGCGACGTGCCGGCAGTAGTGTGTCGCCGCCACCTTTGTCACCGCGTACATGCTGTTCGGCTCGAGCCAGCTCGTCTCGCTGGGCGCGAAGGGCTTGGCGCCGTACTCCGAGGACGAGCCGGTGTTCACAAAGACCGCCACCTCGGCCTTGAGGCTGGCTTCGACCAGATTGACAGTGGCGCTGAGGTTCGTCTGAATAATCTGGTGGGGGTCGGTCTGCCACGAGTAAGCGCCGTGCGCGGCCAGGTGGAAGACCCAGTCGGGCCGGACGGCAGCTACAGCGCCCGCGGCGGCTGCGGGGTCGAGGAGGTTGATGGTGTGGAGGCGCACATGGTCGCGGATCGCCTCGATGCGCCATGGCGAGGAGCCGTGGCGCACCAGGAGATGCAGCTCGTAGCCGTCGGCGAGCAGGCGGCGGGCGAGGTTGGCCCCGACAAACCCTGTCGCCCCAGTGAGCAGGACGCGCCTCATACGCCCTGGACGAAGCCGCGGTAGTCGAAGACGTCGAGGTACTGCCAGGTATGGATGCGGATCGCCTCGCGCTCGTCGGGCGAAAGCTCGGCCGCCGTTGCGCGGTTCGCCTCGGGCGTCGCCTTGCGGATCGTGCCCCAGGGGTAGATCTCCTGAAGCGGGGCGCCGTTCCAGGTCGGGGTCCGCAGCGTGTTGGCGGCCTCGAGGCCGAGCTTCTTGCAGACGGCGCCCAGGGTGCTGTGCGGGTCGGCCATCACATCCTCGGCCCGCACGATGTGGACGCGCCCAGGGAACTGCTCGCGGGAGAGCAGCGCGTAGTGCTGGTTGAGGGTCCAGCCGAGCATGTAGTCGGCCAGGGCCATCGGCACCGGGCGCTTCTTGGTGTCGGCGTAGGCCGACCAGGGGTTACGCACGACGTGGAGCATGTGGGCGCCGGGCAGGTCGGTGAGGATCTTCGCGGCGTCAACGGTGATGATCGGGCTGTAGCCGACGTGGAACAGCTCGCGACCGCTGCGGTTGTAGTCCTTCCAGGCGTCGAAGGTGGCTTTGAAGAAGGCGGCCATATTGTTGGCGCGCGAGCGACCGCTCTCGGCCACATAGCGCTCATAGATCGCGCAGCGCTCGTCGTCAGAGAAGTCGAAGGGCATGTGGCGGAACTTGCTCACGCTCGGCGTGCGCGCCCGCACCTTGCCCTCCTCGTCAATGATCGCCTTGTAGTCCTGATAGGGCGTGGCGTCGAGGGCGAAGACCGGCCAGCGGTACTTTACCGGGAAGACCGAGCTGAGCATGTCCTGCACGAGCCGGGTGCCGACCTGCGACTCGAAGGGGTAGACGAACAGCTCCGGGTGGCCGTCGAGGAAGCGATGGGTCGTGTTGCCGCCGTTCTCGTACATCGCGCCCAGCATCAGCAGCTTGAAGTCTGCGCTCATCGGTGTTCCCTCTCTACCTGGAAGGTGTAAAAGAGCCCGCGCTCGCGCTCGCCCCCACGCTTGCCCCGCGGCGTGAAGGGGAACCCGGCGGTCATGTGGCGGTCGGCCCAGTCGAGGGCGAAGATCTGGTTGCCATACGGCCAGTAGAGGCTGCCGAGCACAGCCCCGCTGCGCGTATCCACAGCGTGAAGACCGCAGCGGCTGGCATCTACGTCGAGGCCGGGGGCGTACTGGCGGAAGCGCGGGATCACCCGCGAGGTGCCCACGAAGGCGATATGGCCGTGGAAGCAGAGGCCCCGCGTCCACCCTGGCAGGGCGGCGACGACGGGGCAGCGCTCGCCCTCCACCACGCACAGCTCGCCGTAGCCGCTGTTATCCACCCACAGCCTGCCCCCGTGCAGCCGGGCCGAGTGTGGCCGCGTGAGGCCGTAGGCGAGCGGCTCGCGGGTGGCGCCCGAGAAGATCACGCCGCGCCCCTTCACTGGGAAGTTCTTGTGACCGGGGCGCCGCGCCGAGACCCGGTCGGTGGAGGCGGAGAAGTACGAGCCGGCGAGGTTGGGGCCGGCGGCGATCGAGTTGAGCTGGAGGTGGTTCAGGTCGAAGATCGGCCCCTCGGCGCGCTCGATCGCCCGCGGCCACCACACACGCTCGTAGCCCCCGTAGTGGTCCAGACTCACGACCGCGTTGTGCCCCACGGCGTTGGCGTGCAGCCGCCCCCCGATCAGCGCCAGGTCGTGTATGTAGAGGCTTCCGGGGAGGAAGTGTGAGCGCACGGGGACCAGCGGGCGCTCATCAGGCCGGGTGCCCCGCATATCGGTGCGTCGCAGCACATCGGTGACCGGCTTCAAGTCGTAGATCTGGTTGGGGTTGCGCGTGCTCGCGACGTGCACCACGCCTCGCTCGTGGTCCACTGCGAGCCCGGAGGGGTGCGGCATGGGCATATAGGAGACGCGTGGCCCGCGCTCGGTGGCGCAGAGGCCCATCAGCAGGTGCTCGTACTCGCGCGACACCAGCAGGGTGATCCCGGCTTCGGCCAGCACCTCCCACCAGCGGCCCTGAACGCTGTACGCGAGCAGCTTCGGGTCGATCTGGGCGGCCTCGCGCCACTGGCTCGTGATCTGCGCCTGGTCGCGCCACTCCGCGTGATGGCGCGCCCACAGGGCGTCGAGCTCGCTCAAGGGGATGCTCGTCATCGGGAGGCGCCTCGCTCCATCAGGCGCCACAGCTTGTAGGCCCCGAAGTACATGCGCAGCGCCGACTTGTAGCTGGTGGTCGAGCTGCCACCGTAGCGCCGGCTCGAGAAGATCGGCACCTCGAGCATTGGGTAGCCCTGGCGTCGGCAGATTGCGTTGAATTCGGCGTCAATCAGGTCGTCATCGCGAGTCAGGGCCAGGAGGCCCGGCATCGTGGCGGGGAAGACCTTGGGGGTGCCGTTGATGTCCCAGTACGAGAGATCAAACAGCGCCCGGCACTCCAGGTTGTACAGCAGCGACCCGAGGCGGCGCTGCCATTTCTCGCGCACCTTGCGGTTCGCCTTAATCACCACGCCAGGGTTGGCGATGGCGTAGACCAGCAGCAGGACGAGATCCTGCGGGCTTGTGCGCGCCGAGTTTGTGTAGCAGAGGATTGTTCCGTGGGCCTCGCGTAGGCCAAGCCGCACCGCCAGGCCCCAGCCACCTTGAACGCTATGCAGGACCCTGACCGAGGGGTGGCGCGCCGCCAGGGCTTCACAAAGCTCAAGCGAGCGGTCGCGGCTGCCGTTGACTACGAGGAGCAGCTCGTGAGGGTAGGGCAGCTCGGCGAGGGCCGCCTCATACTCGTGTACCACCGCCTCGATGTGGTCGGCCTGGTTGTACACCGGCAAGATGATGGATAGAAGGTGCTCGGTCATGGTCTTCCGCGTCTAGGAGCGCTCGGGGAAGGCGAGCGGGCGATGCTCCTCGGCGCTGCCAGGGCGCCCCAGCTCGGCTCGGACGCGCGCGGCCAGGGCCTCGCGGCTGATGCCGAACACATGGTAGAGGTGCTCCTGGCTGCCCGACATAGCGGCGGGCGCCCGCCCGATGCCACAGCGCACCAGGCGGCACCG
>DAOLDO010000245.1:0-8125 GCA_035327325.1 Chloroflexaceae bacterium
GGGGTGAGGGCTCGGCTGCACCCCGCCGGGGGTGAGGGCTCGGCTGCGCCCCGCCCGGCTCGGATCACCCCGGCGCGCAGGCGCAGCGAGCAAGCCTCACGCCGCGTCCACCGTCTTGTAGCCGCCGCGCCCCCTGGGGGTGAAGGCGTCGGCCAGGTTGTTGATGATCGCGCTGGCGAGCTGCAGCTCGGTGCGCAGCAGGCCGCGCAGGCCCCCGAGGTCGCGGTCGGGCCACTGCTCGAACAGGTCGGAGATCGTGCTGCTGACCAGCTGGATGTAGTCGAGCTGGAGGCGCTGGCCGCCCGGCTGGTAGACCCGGCGCACCTCGACCGAGACCGGCTCCATCTCGGCGGCCTCGGCGGGGGAGTAGCGCTGGAAGGCGGCCTGCACGGCGCGCTGGAACATGCGCACCAGCTCGACGTCGCTGCGCTCGGCCTGGCCGCTCATGGTGGCCGTGTAGGTCCAGGTCAGGTCGAGGGGCTCGGCGGGCAGATCGCGGCCCTCGGCGATCAGCTGGTGCACGGGCGACCAGGTGAAGCTCAGCTCGAGGAAGGGGGGCATGTTCTCGGTGCTGAGGGGCTCGTCGTGCTCGGGAAAGAGCTCGACCTTGCAGCTGCGGTCGTGGGTGGCGGGGATCACGCTCTCGATGAAGGCGTGCTCGTGGAGGCCCACGGCCAGCCACGCGTCCTCCAGCCCGGTCACAAGGTCGTCGTAGGTCAGCATTCCCTTGCCCCCTGTCTCGATACGTCGGACTATTGTACCGCCGATAGGAGAACTGGGCAACAGCCCTGCCGCTGGCACTCTTTCGGGATGAGTGCTAGAATGGGCTTGACAAATCGGCGGGCCTTGGGTACTATACACGGCGGTTAGCACTCTTCGCCTGAGAGTGCTAACCGCCTCTCACTGAGCCCGAGCAGAGCATTGTACGGAGGGATAGCCATGACGGACTTCCGGATCCGGCCCCTCGGCGACCGCGTGGTGGTCAAGCCGGCGGAGCGCGAGGAGAAGACCAAGGGCGGTATCTTTCTGCCCGACACGGCCAGCAAGGAGCGCCCCATGGAGGGCACGATCCTGGCCGTGGGCGAGGGCCGCCGCGACGACAGCGGGAAGCTTATCCCGATGAACGTCAAGGCCGGCGACAAGGTGATCTTCGCGAAGTACAGCGGCACCGAGTTCAAGGTTGACGAGGTCGAGTACCTGATCCTGTCTGAGAAGGATATCCTGGGCATCGTCCAGGGCTAATTGTGTAGGAGCATCTGACCATGCCCAAGCAGCTCTACTTCAACGAGGAGGCCCGCCGCTCGCTCAAGCGCGGCGTTGACATGGTCGCCGACGCGGTCAAGACGACCCTCGGCCCCCGCGGGCGCAACGTGGCCATTGACAAGAAGTTCGGCTCCCCCACCGTCACCCACGACGGCGTGACGGTCGCCAAGGAGATCGAGCTCAAGGACCCGTTCGAGAACATGGGCGCCCAGCTCCTCAAGGAGGCGGCCACCAAGACCAACGACGTGGCCGGCGACGGCACCACCACCGCCACCGTGCTCGCCCAGGCCATCGTCACCGAGGGCCTCAAGGTCGTCGCCGCCGGCGCCAACGCCATGCTGCTCAAGCGCGGCCTCGATAGGGGCGCCGAGGCCCTGGTGGCCGCGATCAAGTCGGCCGCCACTCCCGTGCGCGACCGCGCCGACATCGCCCACGTGGCCACCAACTCGGCCGCCGACAGCGAGATTGGCGAGCTGATCGCCGAGGTGATGGAGAAGGTCGGCAAGGACGGCGTGATCACGGTCGAGGAGTCCAAGGGCGTCGCCTTCGAGAAGGAGTACACCGAGGGCATGCAGTTCGACCGGGGCTACATCTCCGGCTACATGGTCTCCAACGTCGAGCGCCAGGAGGCCGAGCTCGAGGACCCCTACATCCTGATCACCGACAAGAAGATCAGCAGCATCCAGGAGATCCTGCCGGTCCTCGAGAAGGTGCTCCAGGTTACCAAGAACTTCGTGATCATCGCCGAGGACGTAGACGGCGAGGCCCTGGCCACCCTGGTGGTCAACAAGCTGCGCGGCACGATCAACGCCCTGGCGATCAAGGCCCCCGGTTTCGGCGACCGCCGCAAGGCCATGCTGCAGGATATTGCCATCCTCACCGGCGGCACCGTGATCTCCGAGGAGGTCGGCCGCAAGCTCGACAGCGCCACCATTGACGACCTGGGCCGCGCCCGCAAGGTGGTCGCCACCAAGGACGACACCACCCTGGTCGAGGGCCGCGGCGACGAGGGCGCCATCCGGGGCCGCATCGAGCAGATCCGCGCCCAGATCGAGACCACCACCAGCGACTTCGACCGCGAGAAGCTCCAGGAGCGCCTGGCCAAGCTCGCCGGCGGCGTGGCGGTGATCAAGGTCGGCGCCGCGACCGAGCCCGAGCTCAAGGAGAAGAAGCACCGCGTCGAGGACGCCCTCTCGGCCACCCGCGCGGCCGTCGAGGAGGGCATCGTCGCCGGCGGCGGCGTCATCCTGATCAACGCCCTCTCGGCCCTCGACGGCGTGCAGGTCGCCCACGAGGACGAGAAGGTCGGCATCAACATCCTGCGCCGCGCCCTCGAGGAGCCCCTGCGCATCCTGGCCCGCAACGCCGGCGAGGACGGCTCGGTGATCATCTCCAACGTGCGCCGCTACCAGCAGGAGAAGGGCGACAAGAGCCTCGGCTACAACGTCCTGACCGGCGAGTACGGCAGCATGATCGAGCAGGGTATCATTGACCCGGTCAAGGTCACCCGCAGCGCCGTGCAGAACGCGGTCTCGATCGCGGGCATGATCCTCACCACCGAGGCCCTGATCACCGACCTGCCCGAGGAGAAGGGCGCCGCGGGCGGTATGCCCGGCGGCATGGGCGGCATGGGCGGCGGCATGGACTTCTAGTCCCCCGCCCTGGCCCGATCATAAAGGCGCCGGCCGCAGCGGAAGGAACCCCGCTGCGGCCGGCGCCTTTGCGTCCCTGCGCGCCGACTTCACCGCGCCGGCCGCACGAACACCTGCCCGTTGTTGATCGCGACCGTCACGGCGTAGCCTGGCTCCGCGCCCACGATGCCTGTGGCCCGCAGCTGCTGTCCCGCCCCGCCCACAATCTCGGCGTAGCCGCTCTCGATCGTGCCATTGTTCACGCGCGCGTCCAGGCTGAAGGCGTCCGCCGCGCCCGGCAGCACGGTCACCTGCCCGTTGGCCAGCTCGACCGTGACGTCGGCGCCCGCGGGGGCCACCTCGACGATGCCGTTGGCCAGCTCGATGGTGAGGCCGGTGCCGGGCGGCACGCTCACCTCGAGGATGGCCTCGTGGCTCTGCGCCTGGCGCAGCTGCTCCGCCAGCGTCGCCTCCAGACGCACCTCGTCGCCCCGCTGGCTGAAGGCCACCGCCAGGCTGTCGTGGGCCGCCTGGGCCGCGGCCTCGTCAGGGCCGTAGCCCCGCCGCGTGACCACCGCGCCCACCCGGCCGGCCTCGCCCACCGCCACCCGCACCTCGCCGTTCGGCACGCTCACCGTCAGCGCCGGCGCGCCTTCGACCAGCACCCCGGTGCGCTCGACGCTCTCGACCCGCGCCGGCTCCACGCCCGGCAGCGCCACCATGCCGCAGCCGCTCAGCGCCACGAAGATCGCCGCGAAGAGCATTACGGCTATGGCGATCATGACCGGGAGACGGTTCTGCTTATCCATCTGAGACTCCTTGGTGTGATGTGTGCTCACATCAGGAGTCTAGCGGGGCGGTGGGTGAGCGGGCGTCACCCGCATGGGTGAGCGCCCGGGAGCTGGCTAGCCCCGGGCGCCTAAGAGAAGCCAACGCTCTACCGCATCGCTAGGGGATCCAGCGGTACTCCAGCCGCGGCGGCCGCGGGTCGGTGATCGCCCGCAGGCCCAGCGGGTCGGCCGGCTGCTGCGGGGCGGCCAGGCGGCCAAGCAGGAGCGCGCGCAGCGAGCTGCTGCTCGTGTAGCGCACCACCGTCGCCGTCTCCAGGCCGGCCAGCTCGCGGGCCCCCGCGATCGCCTCGTCCAGGTTGCCCAGCTCGTCCACCAGGCCGAGCTCGAGGGCCTGGTTGCCCGTGTAGACCCGCCCGTCGGCCAGCTCGCGCACGCGGTCCTCGTCCAGGCCGCGGCCCTCGACGATCACGCGCACGAAGCCGTCGTAGGCCTCGTCCACGATCGACTGGAGCACCGCTCGCTCCTCGTCGGTCGGCTGCCGCGTCGGCGAGCCGATGTCCTTCAGCTCGCCGCTCTTGTAGACATAAGTCTCGAGCCCCAGGCGCTCGAAGGCCTCCTCGTAGTTCAGGGTCGAGAGGATCACGCCCAGGCTGCCCGTCAGCGTGTCGGGGTTGGCGTAGATGCGGTCGGCTGGCGCGCTGATGTAGTAGCCGCCGCTCGCCGCCGTGCTGCCCATCGAGACCACCAGGGGCTTGCCGGCAGCCTGGAGGTCGCGCAGCTCGGCGTGGAGCTCGCTGCTGGCCACCACGCCGCCGCCCGGGCTGTCCACGCGCAGCACGACGGCCTTCACGCGCTGGTCGCGGGTGGCCTGGCGGATCTGGCTCAGCAGATTGTCGTGGGAGATCTGCAGGCTGAAGGCGTCGGCCGGGGCGCCGATCACGCCGCTCACCTCGATGATCGCCACCCGATCGAGGCCGCTCCCCTCGACGATCTGCTCCTCCCAGCGCTGGGGCGGCAGGGGCCCGGCGCTCGCCGTGCTGCCGGCCGAGACCATCAGCATGGCCAGGGTGCCCAGCGGCAGGATCGCGCAGGCCAGCACGATGCCGATGATGATTGACAGGGCGATCAGCCAGCCGCGGCTGCCCTGTGGCTTCTTCTCCTCCATTGTGTCGCTCCTATCCAGGGAACGCGGCGCGCCGCGTCCTCACATCGGGCGAGCCCGCAGCTCGCCGATCGCCGCTCCGAGGCGGCGCGCCCCCTCGTCCAGCTCGTCGAGCGGGGCCTCGCTGAAGGCCAGCCTGATGTGCTGCTCGCCGCCGCCGTCGGCGAAGCAGCGGGTGCCTGGCAGCACCTCCACGCCGTGGCGCAGGGCCACGGGCGCCAGCTCGCTCGCCGTCATACCCGCGGGCAGGCGCAGCCAGATGAAGAAGCCCCCCTCGGGCGTGATGAAGTCGCCGTCCGGGACCTCGCGGCGCAGGGCCGTGGCCAGGCGCTCGCACTTGACGGCGTAGTGGGCCCGCAGCGCCTCGATATGCCGGTCGAGCCGCCCGTCGTGGGCGAAGCGGGCGACCAGGTGGGTGAGGAACGGCCCGCTGCCGCCCTCGAGCTTGAACATCTGGAGACGTTCGATCAGCCCCTTGGGGCCGTGGGCCCAGCCCATGCGCAGCCCGGGGGCGAGGATCTTCGAGAAAGTGCCCACCCGCAGGACCCACTCCTCGTCCAGGGCCGCCATTGGCGGCAGCGCCTCGCCGCTGAAGCGCAGGTCCACGTAGGCGTCGTCCTCCACCACCAGCACGCCGTAGCGGGCGGCCAGGGCGACGACGCGGCGCCGGCCCTCGAGGCTGAGCGTGGCCCCGGCGGGGTTCTGGAAGGTCGGGATGCTGTAGAGGAACTTGGGGCGCACGCCGCGGCGCGCCAGGTCGGCCAGGGTCGCCTCCAGGGCGTCGGGGTCGAGGCCCTGCGCGCCAACCGGCACGCCCACCAGCCGCGCCCCCGCCCGGCCGAACTGCCGCACGGCGCCCATGAAGGTCGGCGCCTCGACCAGCACGGTGTCGCCCGGCTCGACCAGCACCCGCGGCAGCAGGCCGAGCACCTGGCCCGAGCCATAGGCGAGCAGGATCTGGTCCTCGTGGGCCGCCACGCCCTCGCGGGCCAGCCGCTCGGCGACCAGGGTGTAGAGGGCCGGCGCGCTGGGCCCGTAGTTGAGGGTCGCACCAACGTCGTCGGCCAGGGCCTGGGCCGTGGCCTCGACCAGCTCCTCGCGCGGGAAGAAGGCCGGGTCGGCGAAGCCGTAGGCCAGCGAGATGATCGGGATGGCGCCGGCGGCCGGGCTCGGGCCCCACATGGGCGGGGCGGCGTCGCGGGCCCGGGCGGCGTACAGGTCGGAGAGCTGCATGGAATCCTTTGTTACTCGACCACGGCCGGGGTGTGGTGCAAGGGTCTGACGCCGGCGGCGGCCTGCTCCGGCGTGGGCAGGGCCGACTCGGCCGGCTTGTCCGAGGCTGCCAGGCAGAGGGCGCCCCGCGCCGCTAACGATTGACATAACTCGAAAAGCACGCCGCAGAGGGTCAGGCGGCCGTCGGCCATACGCGCGAGGGTCGCGGTCAGCTCGGCGCGCCGGAACGCCTTGAAGGGCGTCGGATCGCCTGCCTCGACCCGGGCCAGCAGCTCGGCGTGGAGCCCGGCCAGGCCGGGCGGCACCCGCTCCGGCGTCGCCCGCAGCAGGTCGGCGAAGCCTGCGAGCCGGCCCGCGGCGAGCTTTGCCCGCAGCTCGTCGAGCGCGACGGCGCCCGTGGCCGCCAGGAGGGCGGTCGCGGCCACGTAGTCCTGGTTGTCAAGGGTGAAGGGGTGCCACTCCTTGCGGCACAGCTCGGCGTAGCCGCGCCGGAAGCCGGGCACGTCGAGCTCGGGGGCCAGGGCGGCGGCCACGGCCAGGGCGGCCTCGGCCCTGGCGTCGTCAATGGCGCCGTCGGAGCGGCCGCGGGGGCCGAGCAGGGTCTTGTCAATGTCGATCAGCAGGGCCACGCGCGACCAGTCGAGGCCGCGGCCCTCGAGCTCGGCCGCCCATGGCTCGATCAGGTGCCAGCGCGTGGCCGTGGCCGTGTCACCCTCCCAGCTCAGCTCCTCGGGGGCGACCGGCCGGTCCTCGCCGATAAAGCCGTAGGCGGGCAGCTCGCCGAGGGTGCGCAGGTGGCCGGCGAGGAGCCGGTCGTTCTCGGTGTCGCCGATCACCGCGATCGCGGCGAGGGGCGGACCGCCGCGGGCCGACCGAGCGGCGCGGGCCAGGGCCAGGATCACCCGGGCGTAGTCCAGGTCGCGCTTACGGGGCGCGGGACCGCCGGGTAAACCCAGCCCGGCCCGCATGGCGTCGAGGCTGGGCAGGGCGGGGTCGCACGGCTCGAGGTCGCGGTAGAGCACCGCGTCCCCGGTCAGGTCGGCAATCGTCGCTCGCTGCATAGAGACTCGCTTCAGCTCTCTGGCTTATCGCAGCATCCCCTGGGCGTACATCAGCTCGGCGTTGAGCAGCGAGCCGCCGGCGGCGCCGCGGATCGTATTGTGGCTCAGGCACACGAACTTGTACTCGAGGATGGGGCACTCCCGGACGCGGCCGACCACCGTGCTCATCCCGCGACCGGCGTCGCGGTCGCGCCGGGTCTGGGGGCGGTCGGGCTCGTCGCGCACGATCACCGGCTGGGGGGGCGCGCTGGGCAGGCCAAGCTCCTGGGGCAGGGCGCGGAAGCCGCCCATGGCCGCCGTCAGGTCCTCCAGCGAGGGCCGGCGCGCGAAGCTGACCGAGAGGCATTCGAGGTGGCCCTCGAGCACGGGCACGCGGTTGCAGTGGGCCGAGAGCACGAAGGGCGCAGGCTCGACCACCCCGTCGCGCGCCAGGCCGAGCATCTTCTGGGGCTCGCTCTCGACCTTGGGCTCCTCGCCGCCGATGTAGGGGATGACATTGTCAATCGCGTCGTACGACGGCACGCCGGGGTAGCCCGCGCCCGAGAGGGCCTGCATGCTCATCAGCATGACCTTGGCGACCCCGAAGGCGTCGTGGAGCGGGCGCAAGGCCATGGTGGGCCCGGTGGCGGTGCAGTTGGGGTTGGTGACGATCGCGCCCGACCAGCCGCGGCGCCGGCGCTGCGCGTCGATCAGGTCGAGGTGGTCGGGGTTGACCTCGGGGATCAGCAGGGGGACGTCGGGCTCCATGCGGTGGTCCGAGGCGTTCGAGCAGACCACATGGCCCGCGCGGGCCAGGCGCTGCTCGATCGCGCCCGCCGTCTTGCTGGGCAGCGCCGAGAAGACAAGGGGGGTGTCGAGGGGCGCCTCGTCGCTCAGGACGGTCATGGCGCGCACCCGCTCGGGGATCGGCGTGTCGAGCACCCAGCGCGCGGCCCCGCCGTAGGCGCGCCCCGCGCTGCGCGCGCTCCCCCCCACCGCGGCCCG
>DAOLDO010000246.1:0-8116 GCA_035327325.1 Chloroflexaceae bacterium
AGGGGGTGCCGCGCAGCGGCGGGGGTGAGGTCTGCGGCGGAAACCAGACAGGAACGTCGGCCACTCCGTACTATCGGTCGGCGCGCTCGTCGTCGGGCTGCGCGGGGCGCTCGGGCCTCTTCCCAAACAGCTCGGTCAGGTCGCGCTCGGCCTGGGGACCGACCTCGCCCTCGACCATGCCGTCGTCGTCGTCGGTGCCGGGGGTGACGGGGCCGCCCTCGATCGGGTCAATGCCCGTGTCGCTCAGACCCTGGCCGCTGCCGCCGTCAATCACGTCGGGGTGCAGGTGGCTCTGCCCGGGCGCCGCGTTGCCCTGGGCGGTGGTGAGCGCCGCGTGGCCCACCTCGGGCGTCTCGCTGCCCGAGCCGGCGTAGCTGCCGCCGTCGCCCATCAGGTCGGGCCGCGGCCCGTCGTACACGTCGTCGGTGATATCGTAGGCGCCCCCGCCGCTCAGGTCGCGGTCGCCCAGGCTGCCGCCGGGGGCGGAGGCCACCCCGCCCATGTCGTCGCTCCGCCCGAAGCTGACCAGGCCGCCCGCGTCGTCGTCGGGCCCGCGCCCGCCGGGCACGGCCGAGGAGCCGCCCGCCGCGCCCGCGCTGCCGCCGACGGCGGTCAGCTCGTCGTCCTCGGCGGCGCCGATCGCGCGGCTGAGGGTCGCGCCGCCGGCCAGGTGGAGCAGAGTCAGCTGGCCCGCGCTGGTCTCGAAGCGGATCGTCTGCCCGCGGCCGCCGGGGGCGGGGGTGTGGCGCACGGCGCGGGGCAGGCCGGCGTTGTAGCTGAGGCCGCCCGCCAGCTCGATCACGATGCCCTCCTCGCTGTCTATGATCCCGGCGAAGGGCGCGTCGCTGGCGACCAGGTGCGGCGTGCCGCCCTGGGCGGCGGCCTCGACCCAGGCCCGCAGGCCGCGGGCCTCGTCGTTCAGCGCCTCGAAGAAGGCGCCCCAGTTCTCGGGGGAGATCAGGTCTTCGTGCTCGTGGGCCATGGCTCGCCTCCGTCGCTCTTGCTGTGACCGTCCATGGCCGGTGACGCACATCGCGTGCCAGGGGCGGGGGATAGACGAAGTAGGAAGATCGTCACGTTGCCGGGGCGGGCGAGATCGGCTATCCTGGGGGCACGTGCCCGCGCCCACCCCGAGACTGCATGACCCGCAACCAGCGCCCCGCCCACGCCGGCCCCGCCCGCCGGCGCGCCACCCCAAGCAGCGGCCGCACCGCGCGGCCCTCGCGCCTCGGGCTCGCCCTGGGGTTCCTCGCCCTGCTGATCCTGCTCACGGGCGCCGCGGCGCCGCGCCCCGCCGCGGCCATCCCCGCCGCCCAGCCCCTGACCGGCCCCGTCGGCCCGCCCTCCTTCGGCCTGAACTCGCACCTGGCCACCCGCTACCCCGACCCCTCCAGCATGGACGTGCCCGCCGCCATGGTGAGTGAGCTCGGCGTGGCCTGGGTGCGCGAGGACTTCCACTGGCACAGGGTGCAGCCCCGCCCCGAGGTCTGGGACTGGACCTTCACCGACGCGGCGATGCGCGCCCTGCTCAGCCGCGGCGTAAATGTGCTCGGCGTGCTCGGCCCCTCGGTCGGCTGGGCCACCCCCTACGGCGCCGACACGCCCAACGACGTCTCGTACCACGCCCCCGACCCCGACGCCTTCGTCGAGTACGTGCGCGGCGTGGTCACCCGCTACCGCCGTTACGTCAACCACTGGGAGATCTGGAACGAGCCGGACCACCCCTACTTCTGGCGCCCCGCCCCCGACCCGGCGGCCTACACCGCCATGCTGGTGCGCGCCGCGGCGGTGATCCGCGAGGTGGACCCGGACGCCCAGATCCTCGTCGGCGGCTTCAACCCCTACGACACGACCTTCCTGCGCGCCGTGGCCGAGTACGGCGGCTGGGGCAGCTTCGACATCCTCGCCATCCACCCGTATGTGGACCCGTACAGCCCGGAGGACGGCAACCTCGCCGCGGCGGCCGACGGGGTGCGGGCCCTGGCGGGCCAGTACGGCGAGAAGCCGATCTGGGCCACCGAGGTGGGCTGGGCCAGCGGCCCGGGCGACCGCGACGCCGTGGGCCGCGCCGACGAGGAGGACCAGGCCAGCTACCTCGTGCGGGCCATGCTCAGCCTGTGGGAGGCCGGGGTCGAGCGCAGCTTCTGGTACAGCTACAAGGACGACCCGGGCAACCCCTACGGGCTGATCCGCCTCGGCTCAGGCCGCACCGACTACAGCCAGCGCAAGCCCGCCTTCGAGGCCCTGCGCACGCTCAACCAGCAACTGGCGGGCGCCACCTACGTGACGCGGCGCGACCTGTTCGAGCGGCGGGTGCTGGTGGACTTCGAGGCGGTGCGGGGCTGGCGCCGGGTGAGCCAGCCCAACGGCAGCCTGCGCCCGAGCATGCGGGCCAGGGGCGGCCAGGGCTCGGCCGAGCTGAGCTACAACTTCACGACTCGCGAGAACGACTACGTCGCCTTCGAGCGCGAGCAGCCCATCCCGCTGCCGGGCCGGCCCTACGCCGTGGGCGCCTGGGTCTACGGCGACGGCAGCACCCACGGGGTCAAGGTCTGGATCCGCGACGCCGAGGGCGAGGTGCTCCAGTTCGTGCTCGGCCCGGCCGGCGCGCCCGGGTGGCACTTCCTGCGGGCGCCGATCGGCGGCGAGGTCGAGCCGGGCAATGTGATCGTGCCGGGCGGCAACAGGCGCGTGGACTTCCCGGCCGCGCTCCAGGCGATCGTCCTCGACGACCTGGTGGACGGCTTCGTCGGCAGCGGGACGATCTGGATCGACGACCTGAGCGTGATCAGCGGCCACGAGGTCTACGACCTGCGCCTCGAGCGGGGCGGCGAGGCCCTGGACATCCTCTGGTCGCCGCCGGGGGCCCGCGTCACCCTGGCGACCCGCGCCGAGGCTGCGCGCCTGGTCGAGCGGGGCGGCGCCGAGAGCGCCCTCGCCGCCCAGGGGGGCCGCCTGCGCGTCAACCTGGGGCCGGCGCCCGTGTACCTCTGGCACAGACGGTGAGCAGGAGCCGAACCCGGCCTTCTGGCTGGTTCACCACGAAGGCCACGGAGAGCTCGAAGGTGGGAGCAAAGCGCTGCCGCTCCACGTTCGCCTGAGTCGCTCGTCGAGCCGGGGCTGACCCTCATCGCTCCAAGGGCGCGCCCCTCCTTCGCGGCCTTCGTGGGCTTCGTGGTAAAAGGCTCACGGCCAATTCTGCCTGGAGTGCGGTCAGCCTTTCGTCGCCTGGCGGGGCGAGACCCAGGGCACGTCGGCGGCGCCGGCGCGGGCGTTGGCGGCGCGGGCGGCGACGAAGAGGAAGTCGCTGAGCCGGTTCAGGTAGACGAGCACCTGGGGGCCCACGGGCTCCTCGCGGGCCAGGCTGACCGCCCAGCGCTCGGCGCGCCGGCAGACGGTGCGGGCCATGTGCAGCTGGGCGGCGGCGGCCGTGCCGCCCGGCAGGATGAACTGGCGCAGGGGCTCGAGGCCCGCCTCGAGGGCGTCAATGGCCCCCTCGAGGAAAGCCACCTCGTCGGCGCCGACGCGGGGGATGTTGGCGCTCTCGCCCGGGGTGGCCAGGTCGGCGCCGACCACGAAGAGCTGGTTCTGGACCTGGGCCAGCAGCGCGTCGAGCTCGGCGTCGAGGCCGGCGGCGCGGGCCAGGCCCACGGCGGCGTTGCACTCGTCGGCGGTGCCGTAGGCGTGGACGCGCAGCGCGTCCTTGGGCACCCGCCCGCCCCCGAACAGCCCTGTCTCGCCCGCGTCGCCGGTGCGCGTGTAGATTTTCACAGAAGATCCTCGCTGGAAGCTCGCATTGGAAGCACCTGACTCATTATAGGCCCACTTGCACCTGTGCTACACTGGCAAGGTGCAAGGGTGCGACGGGGGGCGTATGGAGCTGACGGGCGCGCAGGTTGACGGGCTGGGCAGCAGCGCGGGCCGCAAGGCGCGGCTGACGGGCGGCCCGTCGCCGGGGCCGCGCAGCGCCCTCTGGTACTTCCCGCGGCTGACGGGCGGCTACGGGCGGGTGGCGCGCAACGCGGCCCTGATCCAGCTCGCCCGCTACACGCCCTCCCTGGCCGTGAAGAACGCCCTCTACAGGCTGGTGGGCATGCGCGTGGCGCCCCACGCCGCTGTGGGCCTGATGGTGATGTTCGACATCTTCTTCCCCGAGGAGATCACCCTCGGCGAGGACTGCGTGATCGGCTACAACACGACGGTCCTGTGCCACGAGTTCACGCGCCGCGAGTGGCGCCGCGGCCCCGTGGTGGTCGGGCGCGACGCGACGATCGGCGCCAACTGCACCGTGCTGCCTGGCGTGGTGATCGGCGCGGGCGCCGTCGTCTCGGCGATGAGCCTGGTGAACCGCGACGTGCCGCCCGGGGCCTTCGTGGGCGGGGTGCCGATCAAACGACTGGGCTGAGCGAGACAGAGGCTATGCTGCGACTGATCGACCGGGTGTACGAGCTCATCCTGAAAAGCCCGCCCATCTTCTGGGCCTGCATGTTCGCCAACGCCGTGGGCGTCGTCTGGGGCGGCTGGGTCTGGTACGGCCCGCAGCTGGCGGCCTCGCCCCTCTGGGCCTGGCCCTTCATCCCCGACTGCCCGGCCGCCGCCCTCTACGCCACGGTGGCCTTCCTGGGACTGCGCTACGGGCGCGGCTGGGGGTGGTTCAACGCCTTCGCGGCCTTCGCCTGCGTCAAGTACGGGCTGTGGACGGTGGCCTTCTGGCTGCGCCACTGGGCCGAGGCCGGCTTCGTGGGCGGCTACTGGCCGATGGAGGCCATGCTCTTCGTCGCCCACATCGGCCTCACCTGCGAGGGCGTGCTGCTCGCCACCCGGGTCGGGCCCCTTGGTCTGCCGGAGCGCCTGGGCGTGATCGCCTGGTTCGCCCTCTCGGTCTTCGTGGACTACGGCCTCGGCTTCCACCCGCCCCTCACCTACGCGGTGAGCGAGGGCTTCGTCTTCTGGCTCGCCGCCACCCTGACCATCGCCCTCGGCGCCGCCCTGCTGCTGCTGCCTGGCCGCGCCGCGGCGTGGGAGCGGGGGGGCGCCGGGCGGGGCGCCCTCAGGGCGTGAGCTGAAGGCCGGCGCCCGTACTGCGTCGTGCGCTCGTGGCCCTCACCCCCCGGCCCACGCTCCCTGAGCGGGAGAGGGTGAGGTTCCGTCGCGACGCGGGACGTTGACGCTCCCCCCGGGGAGCAGATCTCTTTGCGCCTGACGGCCAGCGGTGTGCTAGGATATTGGGCAGCCTCGAAGGGTGCCAGCCGTCCCTTCAATCTCTCTAGAGATCGCGATGTCGCAAGCCGAACCCTTGCCCAGCGCATCGCTTCGCTTTGGCGAACTGCTGCGTGACCTGCGCCGCCGCGCGGGTATGACCCAGCGTGACCTGGCGACCGCCGTCGGCTCCAGCGAAGGCCGGATCACACAGCTGGAGGCAGGGGAACACCCGCTCGACGACGACATATTCCTCGGTCGGTTACGGCTCGCCCTGGGCCTCGACGCCGCGCCGGAGCTCGCCGAACGGTTCCTGGCCCTGGCCGCAGCAGCTCGAGACCCCGCCCTTACTCCTGGGGCCGCGGCCCGGCCAACCAATCCGGCCGCGCGGGCAGGGCTGCTCGCCACCAAGCTGTTCCACCCGCGAGCCCGCCCAGATCTGGTGCGACGTCCGCGGCTCCTTGCCGCCCTCGACGCCACGCTCAGCGTGCCCCTCACGCTTGTCGCCGCGCCCGCCGGGTTCGGTAAGACAACCCTGCTCGCCAGCTGGCTCCAGGCGCGGCGCGAGGCCGGCCCTCCCCGCGACGCCTGGCTTGCCCTGGACGCCGACGACAACGACCCGGCCACCTTCCTGCGCTACCTGATCGCCGCCCTTCAGCGTCTCGCCCCCTCCGCGGGCGCCGGCACGCTCCCACTGATCGGCGCGCCGCTGCCCCCCCGCTCGGTGCTCCTGACCCCGCTGATCAACGACCTCGTCGCCCTAGCCGAGGACTGTGTCCTGGTGCTCGACGACTACCACCTGCTCACCAGGCCGGAGATCCACCAGCTGGTCGGCTTCCTGCTGGAGCACGCCCCGCCACGCCTCCACCTGGTCATCGCCAGCCGCGAGGACCCGCCCCTGCCGCTGGCCCGTCTGCGCGTCCGCCGGCAGCTGCTCGAGATCCGCGCCGCCGATCTGCGCTTCACACCGGAGGAGGCCGACCAGCTCCTACGTGAGGTGATGGGGCTCCAGATGCCTCGGGAGACGCTCGCAGCAGTCGAGGAGCAGGCCGAGGGCTGGGCCGCCGGGCTGCAGCTTGCAGCGCTCGCGCTGCAAGACCAGCTTGATGCGACGCCCCTGATCGCCCGCCTCAGCGGCGACAACCGCCATCTGATCGATTATCTGGCGGCAGAGGTGATCGAACGGCTCCCGGCCCATCTGCGCACATTCCTCGTGCAGACGGCGATCCTCGACCGGATGTGCGGCCCGCTCTGTGACGCCGTGCTCGGCATCGAGGAGTCTTCCCCAGCCGAAGGGCCGTCCGCGACGCCGCGGGCCTATAGCCAGCTCATCCTCGAGGAGCTCGAGCGCCGGCATCTGTTTGTGGTGCCCCTCGACGCGGAGCGCCGCTGGTACCGCTACCACAACCTCTTCAGGGCTTTCCTGGGGGCGCGCCTGCGCGCGGGCGCCGCCGAGAGCCAGGTTGCGGCCCTGCACCGGCGGGCCAGCGCCTGGTTTGCCCGCCACGAGCTGACCGACGAGGCGATCCGGCACGCGCTGGCCGGCGCGGATCTGGATAGGGCCGCCCAGCTCATCGCCCAGGTCGGCCTGCCCCTCGCGAGCCGCGGGCACCTTCACACCGTGCTCGGCTGGCTACACGCGTTCCCCGCGCAGGCGCTCCGCGCGCGGCCCGCGCTCTGTCTGATCCACGCCGTGCTGCTGCTGAACGCGCAGCAGCTCAGCGCCGCCGCCGCCTGGCTCGAGGCGGCCGAGCAGGCTCTGCCGTCAGTTTCGGCCCAGGAGGAGCGCCGGGCGCTGCGCGGCCAGCTGCTGCTCGCGCAGGCTGGCCTGGCCCGCAGCAGCGGCGACCTGCACCGGTGCGTGGCCGAATCCGCGCGGGCGCTGGAGCTGCTGGAGGGCGCGCCCCCGATGTTTCGCGGCGTCGCGATGCTCAACACCGCCTTCGAGTTCCTGGTCAGCGGCGACGTGCGCGCCGAGAGCGAGCGGCGGGTTCAGCAGGCGATCGCCGTGACCGAGGGCGCAGGGAACCCGGCGGCCCACCTGAGCAGCCTCATCACCCTCGGCCTCCTGCAGACGCTTCAGGGCCGGCGCCGCGCGGCCGGCAGCACCTACACGCAGGCGCTGCGCCGGCTGGCCACAGCCGAGCGGGCGCGCGCGCTGAGCGGCGCCGCGGCGGCCCACCTCGCCTATGGCGAGTGGCTGCGCGAGCAGGACCTGCTGGACGAGGCGGGGCGCCAGCTGGCCCTAGGGATGGAGCTGGTGTGGGAGGCGACCGCCGATGCCCACGTGGTCGTGGCCGGCGCCCTGGCGCAGGCGCAGCTCGGTCTGGCCGCCGCGGACACCAGTGGCGCGCTGCGGGCGCTAGACCAGGGCGAGCAGGTCCTGAGGGGGCGACGGACCGCCCGCCCGCTCCTGGCGCAGCTGGCCGCGGCCCGAGCCCTGGTCGCCCTAAGCAGCGGCGACGGTGCCGCGGCGACGCGCTGGGCGGCGACACTGGACCCCAGCCGTGAGGGTGCGAGCCTGTTTCCCCGCGAACGGGAGTACCTCGTCCTCGCGCGAGTCTGGCTCGCCCAATCCCAGGCCAGCGGGGACGCCACACTCCGCGGGCGAGCCCTGGAGCTCCTCGGCCGGCTCCTTGCCACTGCCGAGGCGGACGAGCGCGTTGACAGCGCAATCAGGATCCGCGCGCTCCAGGCGCTGGTGCTGCAGGCCGGCGGGGCAACGGCCGAGGCCATCGCCACACTGGCGGCCGCGCTCGCCGCCGCCGCGCCCGAGGAGTACGCGCGCGTCTTCGTTGACGAGGGTCCCGCAATGGCGGGGCTGCTGCGCCCCCCCCTTGCGCGGGGGGGGGGGCCAGCCTATATCACCCGGTTGCTCGCCGCGCCCCCCCGCCCCCCCCGCCCGCAGGCCCCCCCC
>DAOLDO010000247.1:0-8111 GCA_035327325.1 Chloroflexaceae bacterium
CTCAACTGCGGGATTGGGCGGGCTGGGGCGGCCACGCTAGGCCGCCCTTACGCCCTTTGCGCGAGGGTACGGGCGACCCCACGTCCGCTGCTCAGAGCGAGCTGAGCGCCGCCTTGATGCTCGCCAGATGGCGGTAGGCGTGGGCCAGGGGGTGGTTCTCGATCCAGAACTGGGTGGTCACGGGGGCGTCGGCGTGCAGCGAGTTCGGCGTGGCCAGGTCGAGCTGCTCATCGCGCAGTTCCCGGATCGCGGCGGCCGCCATGGCCCCGTTCTTCCGCAGCAGGTCGGCCGCCTCGCGCTGCGTGCAGGCCGCGTGCTCGCGGGCGTGGGCGGCGTTCCCCTCGTCCACCATCGCCCACGTCACCCCCGCGAAGGGCTTCCCCGCCGCCATCTGCCTCATGACCTCGGTCTCGCCGGGGAGCTGGCTGGCCACGTGGTGGAGCAGCACGCCGGCGGTGCGGCCATCGTCGCAGACGGTGCGCCACGCCTCGTCGGAGAGCCCCTCCGCGAAGGCGGCCAGGGTCTGTGTGCCCTGCTCGACGCGCGCGGCCAGGGCCTCAGCTCGTGTGCCCATGAGCGTTCCTCCTTCTTCATGAGCTCAGCACGTTCAAGCGATATGGATTACGCCCGTCCGACAGGAGGAGTGTAGCAGCCGGGCCGCGGCCCGACATCGTGGCGCGCACGGAGGTTTTGCCCGCGTCACACGGAGAAGTACGGGGGGAGGGCCGGGAGCGCTACGTGGCGGGCGGGGCCAGGCCCTGCTGGATGGCCCACGCGATCACCTGCGCCCGGCTGGTCACGCCGAGCTTGGACAGAATATTGCCCATGTGCGTCTCGACCGTGCGCTTGCTGACGACCAGGGCCGCGGCGATCTCCTGGTTGGACTTCCCCTGCGCGGCCAGGGCCGCCACCGCTCGCTCGCGCTCCGTGAGCCCGCCGAAGCGCTCGGCCTCGGCGCGCTGCGGGGTCGGCGGCAGCTCCTGCGGGAGCGAGGCCAGGGCCGCCCGCAGGAACCGCTCGCGGAGGTCGGCGGCGTCAACTGTGGCGGCGAGGGCGCCGACGATCTCCCGCGCCATTGTGAAGCTGAGGCGGACCTCCTTGCGCTGGCCGAGCCGCTGCTGAGCCTGGCCGAGGGCGCGCAGGATCTTCCACAGGAGCGGGCGCAGCCCGTGGGCCTCGGCGGTGCGCCTGGCCTCTTCCAGGGCGCGGGCGGCTGCGTCGGCGCGACCGAGGGCCAGGAGCGCCTCGCCCTTGAGCTTCAGAAGCACGGGGATCGGCCCGCGCACGGCGCCGGGCGCCGACGCGATCAGCTGCTCGGCGACGCGCAGGGCCCCGTCGGGCTCGCCCCGCGCGAGGGCCAGCATGCCCCAGGCCGTCATCAGGCGACCCTCTTCCAGACTTCGCAGGATCTCGTCTCGTGGTAGCACGGGCGCGAGCGTAGCCGCCGCCAGAGACAGGTCATGGCTGAGCAGATAGGCCATCGCCAGGCTGCTGGCGCTCTTCGGCGTGAAGACCGCGGAGCCAAGGGCGCGCGCCAGCTCGAGGCCGCTGCGCAGGTGCCGGATCGCCTCCTCGGGCGCGAGCAGCTCGATATAGATCTGGCCCAGCGCCTCGTGCGTCGCCGCCATCCACTGCCGGTGATCAATGCTGGTCGCGATCTCCAGCGCGGCCTGCGCGTGCGCCAGCGCCGGGCCAAAAGAGCCAAACGCCTCGTACACCTGGGCGGCGGTGTACTCCGCGTAGGCCACGCCGGGAAGCCACTCGATCTGGCGGGCCAGGCGCAGGGCCTCGGCCAGATCCTCGGCGCACGCCTCGGCGCTGCGGAAGGCGCAGATGGTCGGGTCGCAGCAGACCCCGCCAGAGAACATGGCGCGCGAGACCAGGGCGGAGGAGAGGCCCGCGTGATCGCCAAGGGTGCGGTAAAGCTCGATGGCGCGCCCGAACTGCTGTACCGAGCTGTGCGCATCGCCGTACAGCCCATTCGCCATCCCGAGCAGGTCCAGCGTGTCGGCCATGCCCTGCCCATCGCCCTCGGCCTCGAACAGCGTCAGGGCCTGCTCGTGCAGGCGCAGCCCCTCCTTCGCCTCGCCCCGGTTCACGTGCCAGTTGCCCAGCCGGTTCAGGCTACGCGCCAACCTGCATGGCTCGCCGAGGGCCTGGGCTACGTCGAGGGCCTGGCCGAACCACAGGCCGGTCTGCTGGTAGTCGCGGCTCGCCCAGAGCTGGCCGAGTGCGATCATGCTCTGCCAGGTCGCCTCGACATCTGTGGCGGCGCGGGCCAGCTCCAGCGCCCGCTCATAGTCCGTGCGCGCGTGCTCAAAGTCGCCCAGGGTTTCGTAGGCCCGTCCGCGAGCGAGCGACAGGGCGGGATCTGGTGCTACGCCCAGCGCGTCGCCGGCGGCGAGGGCCCGCGTGTACTGCTCAACCGCGGCCAGGGGCGAGCCGAGCGCCCACGCGCGCTCCCCCGCGCGCCGGGCATAGTGCAGCGCCCGCTCCCAGCTTCCCGCTTCAAAGTAGTGGTAGGCCAGGTCGGCGCTGTGCGGGTCGAGCGCATCGGCGTAGCAGCGCTCGGTCTCCTCGGCGACGAGGCGGTGCAGGGCGGCACGCTCGCGGGCCAGGAGCCCGGCGTAGATCGCCTGGCGGGTCAGCGCGTGGCGGAAGGCGAAGCGCTCGGCCGACTCCTCGACCACCAGCTGGGCGGCGATCAGCTCCTTGAGCATGGCGAGGAGCGCGCCCTCGTGGAGGTGGGCGAGGCGCTGCACCAGGGCGAAGTCGAAGCGCCGGCCGATCACCGCGCCGAGGGTCAGCACGCGACGGGCGTCCTCGCTCAGCTGAACCACGCGCTGGGTGACGGCATCGTTCAGGCTGCGCGGGATGCGCAGCGCCTCCATCGGCTTGCGATCCCAGCCGCCGTCGGCATAGAAGATATCGCCGGCCACGATCAGCGACTTGAGCAGCTCCTCCACGAAGAAGGGGTTGCCCTCGGTCAGCCTGTAGACCGCGTCGAGCGTCTCGGGGCGCACCGGGCGCGACAGCGCGAAGATGGCGCGGATCATCGCCGCGACCTCGTCGCGGTCGAGCGGGGCGAGGGGCACCTCATGGACGAGGCGCTCGCGCTCGAGCTGGGCGAGCCAGCGGCCGAGCCTTGGGCCGACCTCGTCACTCCGCAAGGTGGCGACCAGGAGCAGCGGCTGAGCCGGGGGGTGGCGCAGCAGGTAGAGCAGAAAGTCGAGGCTGCTCTCGTCGCACCAGTGGAGGTCCTCGACGACGAGGAGCACCGGCTGGGACAGTGTGGCGGCGAGGCAGGAGGCGAGGGCGTTGAACAGCCGTCGCTGCTGCTGGGCGGGGTCGAGAGCCGGCGCCGGTGGCGGCTCCGGCGGCAGCGGAACGAGGTCGGGCAGCAATGGCGCGAGCTCGTGGGCGAAGGGCGCGACCGCTGTGGGGGGCAGCGCGCCGCTCGCCAGCCGGGCGCGCAGGAGGTCAATCAGGGGCGCGTAGGGGCAGGCGCTATCCTGGGGGAAGCAGCTGCCCTGGAGGAGGGCAAAGCCCCGCTCCGCCGCGTAGGCTTTCGCCTCGGCGGCCAGGCGCGATTTGCCGACCCCGGCCTCGCCGGCGATCAGCGCACCCTGACAGCGGCCGGCGAGCGCCTGATCGATCAGCCGGCGCAGCGCATCGCGCTCTGCGCGCTGACCGATCATCACCGGGCAGACGGCCAGGTATGGAGCGACTGCTGCCATAGCGGGCTCCGGCGGATTGATCGCCGAGCGAACAGCGACAGTGTAGCACGGAGCGTGCCCGGGCTACACCTGGTCAAACAGCCTCTCCCGGCGCACAACACAAGCCCTGGGCCTCTCACTCGCGGCGGCGAGGCTTGTCACGGGGTGGGCGGCGTGCTACACTCCGGCTACCCAGTGTCGCAAGCTGAAGATCGGGAGCAGACCCCATGGCACGTCAGGGCAGGCTGAGCCGGCGTGGCTTCTTGCGCGCGAGTGTGGCGGGGGCGGCGGGACTGACGGCGGCGGCGGGCGCGGCGGCGGGCGCGGCGGCGGCGGGCATGGACACCTCACGGATCGGCGCGAACGTCTACGAAGCCTCGATCGCCCAGCTCCAGGCGGCGATGGGGGCGGGCCGGCTCTCGGCGCGCGAGGTGACGCGGGCCTACCTCGAGCGCATCGACAGGCTCGACCAGAAGGGCCCGGGCGTGCGCTCGGTGCTCGAGGTCAACCCCGAGGCCCTGGCCATCGCCGACAGCCTCGACGCCGAGCGGCGCGCGGGGCGGGTGCGCGGCCCGCTCCACGGCATCCCCATCCTGCTCAAGGACAACATTGACACCGACGACCGCACGCTGACCACAGCCGGCTCCCTGGCCCTGGTCGGCTCGCGCCCGGCGCAAGACGCCACGGTGGCCCGCAAGCTGCGCGAGGCGGGGGCCATCCTGCTCGGCAAGACCAACCTGAGCGAGTGGGCCAACTTCCGCTCGACCCAATCATCGAGCGGCTGGAGCGGCCGCGGCCGCCAGACGCGCAACCCCTACGCCCTCGACCGCAACCCCTGCGGCTCGAGCTCGGGCTCGGCGGCCGCCGTCGCCGCCAGCCTGTGCGCGGCGGCCCTGGGCACCGAGACAGACGGCTCGATCGTCTGCCCGTCGTCGCTCTGCGGCGTGGTCGGCCTCAAGCCCACCGTGGGCCTGACCAGCAGGGCCGGGGTCATCCCGATCGCCGAGACTCAGGACACGGTCGGCCCCCACGCCCGCTCGGTGGCCGACGCGGCGATCGTGCTCGGGGCCATCGCCGGCCCCGACCCGCGCGACCCGGCCACGGCGGCGAGCGCGCGGCGCCTGGCCGCCGACTACACGGCCTTCCTCGATCGGGGCGGCCTGCGCGGGGCGCGCATCGGCGTGCTGCGCAACCCCGGCACGGTGGGCTACAGCCCCGAGGCCGACGCCATCTTCGACGGGGCCGTCGGCACACTCAGGGGGCTCGGCGCCGTGGTGATTGACCCGCTGCCCATCCCCGACGAGGTGGTCGGCTTCGTGCCCGAGGAGCTGACCGTCCTGCTCTACGAGTTCAAGGACAACCTCAACCGCTACCTGGCCACGCGCGTCGCCAACCCGGCCTTCCCCCGCGAGCCCCTGCTGCGCACTCTCGAGCAGCTGATCGCCTTCAACCAGGCCGTGCGCGAGGTCGAGATGCCCTACTTCGGCCAGGAGATCTTCGAACTGGCCCAGGCCACGGGCGGGCTGGAGGACCCGGCCTACAGGCAGGCCCTGGCGGTCAGCCGCGACGGGGCGCGGGCCGGGATTGACAAAGCCTTCGCGGACAACAGGCTCGACGCGATCGTGGCTCTGACCGGGCAGCCGGCCTGGCCGACCGACCTGATCAGCGGCGACCACTTTCTCGGCGCGAGCTCGGCGGGCGCCGCCCGCGCCGGCTACCCCCTGCTCTCGCTGCCCGCCGGCTACGCCTTCGGCCTGCCCGTCGGCATCACCTTCATGGGCACGGCCTACAGCGAGCCCGCCCTGATCCGCCTGGCCTACGCCTTCGAGCAGGCCACCAACCTGCGCCGGCCGCCCCAGTACCACCCGACCCTGCCGCTGCCGTAGTTGCGCGCTCCGGAACTCTTCTACCAGTTTCGACCAAAGACCAAGGACCAAGGTCGGGCAGTGGCCTGAGCGGTTGGTCCTTGGTCCTTCGTCCTTGGTCCAACCGGGCAGGGACGTTCGGCAAGCTGCCGGAGTGACCTTCGATCTCACTCCCCCACGGCGCGGGCGCGGGGGGGCTCACGGATGCGCGCGATTACGCCGCTGGTGGAGCAGTCGGCGACGGTGGGCACGAAGGCCACCCGACCGCCGAGGCGCTCGACCAGCTCGGCCTCGGGCAGGCGCTCGCGGGTGTAGTCGCCGCCCTTGACGAAGACGTCGGGGCGCACCAGCTCGATCAGGGCGGCGGGCGTCTCCTCGGCGAAGACGGCCAGGCAGTCAACGCTGCTGAGGGCGCTGAGCACCTGCACGCGGTCCTCGAGCCCGTTGACCGGGCGGCCGGGGCCCTTGAGGCGGCGCACGCCGGCGTCGTCGTTGACGCCGACCACCAGCACATCGCCCATGGCCTTGGCCCGGTTGAGCAGGGTGACGTGGCCGCGGTGCAGGATGTCGAAGCAGCCGTTGGCGAAGACGACGCGCCTGCCGACCTGGCGCCAGGCCGCCACGCGCTCGGCCAGGCGCTCGCGGCTCGCGCAGAGCTTGCCGGGGGCGGCCACGTGCTCGCGCAGCTCGTCGGCCCGGCAGACGGCGGTGCCGTCGCGGCCGACCACCACGGCGGCGGCGGCGGCAGCCAGCTCGGCGGCCTCGTGCGTGCTGCCGCCGGCGGCGAGGGCCAGGGCCAGGGCGCTGACGTAGGTGTCGCCCGCGCCCGCGGCGCGGGAGTCGGGCTGCGGCACGGCGTAGGTGCGGTAGGGCGGCCCGTCGCGGTCGAAGACCAGGGTGCCCTCCTGGTCCATGGTGATCGCGGCGACACGCGTGTTGAGAGCCTCGAGCAGGCCCGCGCCGTGGGCGGCCACGGCGGCCACGCGGCCGTCGCTGCCCTCGGGCAGGCGCGGCCCGAGCAGGCGCACCGCCTCGGCGTAGTTCGGCTTGACCGCGGTGAGGCCCACGGCCTTGTAGGCGCGCAGGCGCTTCGAGTCGGCGACGACCACCCGCGGGTCGGCGGCGTTGAGGGCGGCGACGGCCCTGATCACGGCCGGGGTCAGCAAGCCGTAGGCGTAGTCGGAGATGACCAGGGCGTCGCACTGGCCGTAGAGGTGGGACAGCCGGTCTATGACGCGGGCCTCGGCGGCCCGCCCCAGGCCGCCGGTGTCGCCCTGGTCGAAGCGCACCAGCAGGTGCGAGGCGGCGCTCAGCCGGCTCTTGGCCAGGGTGGCCCGCCCCTCGTCAACCACCAGCAGCTCGTCGCCGACGCCGCCGGCCCTGAGGGCGTGGCGCAGCACGGCGCCGTCGGCGTCGTCGCCGACCACGGCAAGCAGGGCCACCTCGGCGCCGAGGGCGGCCAGGTTGGCCGCCGTGTTGGCCGCGCCGCCGGGCTGGTCGGCCCTGCTGCGCACGGTGACAACGGGCACCGGGGCCTCGCGGCAGAGCCGCTCGGCGCGCCCGTCGAGGTAGCTGTCGAGCATCGCGTCGCCGACCACCAGCACGCGCAGGCCCGCGAAGCGCCCGATCAGCCCGCCCAGTCCCTGTTCCATAGGCGCCCCCATCACGGCCAGCTCGTCTCGTGCAGCGGCGTCACCATCAGCTCCTGCACGACCGAGCCGGCGGGCATGCGCAGGGCGAAGACGATCGCCTCGGCCACGCTCGCCGGGTCCTGGAGCTTGTCGGGGTCGGGCATGGGGATGCCCTGGTCGGCGAAGCGGTTGAAGAAGTGGGTGCGCATGCCGCCCGGGATAAGGGTGGTGACGCGAATATTGTGGGGCCGGCCCTCGACGCCGAGGCTGCGCCCGAAGCCGAGCAGGCCCCACTTCGAAGCGTGGTAGGGCGCCGCGCCGCCCCAGGCCCGCACCGCGGCGGTCGAAGCCACGTTGACGATGTGTCCGCCACGCCGAGCCCGCATGAGCGGGAAGACCGCCTTGCTCAGCAGGAAGGGGCCGCGCAGATTCACGGCGAGCACCTGGTCCCACTGCTCGACGCTCAGCTCCTCGACGCTGTAGGTGTGGTCAATGGCGGCGCAGTTAACCAGGACGTCAACCCCGCCGAGGCGCTCCGCCGTATCCGCGACGGCGCGGGCCACCTGCCCGGCGTCGCTCACGTCGCAGCCGACGGCGATGGCGCCCGCGCCGATCCCCACCGCCGTGCGGACCGCCTCGGCCTCGCGCAGGTCGAGGCAGGCCACCCTGCAGCCCGCGCCGGCCAGGGCCCGGGCGGTCGTCTCGCCGAGGCCGCTGCCCGCCCCCGTCACCAGGGCGACCTTCCCCTGAAGTGATGTATCCATAGCTCCCCTATTCGTCTTTATACGCTCGCTGCGCTCGCGGTGTCCGATATAATCCGCCACCAGCACGGTCGCCAAAGCCTCCCCCCGCATCCCCACCTGCCACCTGCCACCTCCCACCTGCCACCTCCCACCTGC
>DAOLDO010000248.1:0-8106 GCA_035327325.1 Chloroflexaceae bacterium
CCCGCCGCCCCCTCCTCGTCTACGGGCGGCTGACGGAAGGGGGGAGCACCGGCCGCTGCGTCGCCACTGGCGCGCCGGCGCAGAGGGCGGGTATAATGCGGCGTGCTATCCCGCAGCCCCGGCGCCGGCGCCGGGGCGAGAAAGGATTCTCATGAGCGTTACGCTGCGCCGCCGGGCCGAGGTGCCGGGGGACCAGACCTGGGATCTCGAGAGCGTCTACCCCTCGCGCGCCGCGTGGGAGGCCGATGCACAGGCGCTCGAGGCCGCCCTCCCCGAGCTCGCCCGCTTCAAGGGCCGCCTGGCCGAGTCCTCCGCCCTGCTGCTCGCCCTGGTCGAGCGCGCGCAGGAGCTGCAGGTCGCCGCCGGCCGGCTCTACACCTACGCCAGCATGGCCTTCGACGTGGACACCACAGACCAGGGCGCCGCCGGCCTGCGCGACCAGGCGATCGGCCTGTTCACGCGCCTGGGCGCCGCGCTGGCCTTCGTCGAGCCCGAGCTGCTGGCGAGCGACCCGGCCCGCCTCGACGGGATGCTCGCCGAGGAGCCGGCCCTGGGGGCGTACGCCCACTACTTCGCGAACCTGCGGCGCCGCGCGCCCCACGTGCGCAGCGGCGAGGTCGAGCAGCTCCTCGCCCACTCCCGCGAGCCCCTGAGCGCCACGGCCACTGCTTACCTGCTGCTCGCCGAGGGCGACCTGCGCTTCGCCGATGCCCGGGACGGCGGTGGGGCGGCCGCGCCCGTGGCCACCGGCACCATTGACAAGCTGCTGCAGAGCCCCGACCGGGCCCTGCGGCGCAGCGCCTGGGCCAGCTTCCAGGACGGCTTCCTCGCCTTCGCCAACACCTTCGGGGCCCTGTACGCCGGCAGCGTGCGCGCCGACGTCTTCCAGGCCCGCGCCCGCGGCCACGCGAGCGCCCTCGAGGCGAGCCTGTTCAGCGCCAACATCCCCCAGGCCGTCTACAACAATGTGATCGACGCCTGCAACCGGCACCTGCCGATCTGGCACCGCTACTGGGAGGTGCGCCGGCGCGCCCTGGGCCTCGAGCGCCTGGAGGTCTGCGACATCTTCGCCCCCCTGGCCCCGGCCCCGCACCTCCCCTACGCCGAGGGCGTCGCGCTGGTGGTGGAGGCCGTGGCGCCCCTCGGCGAGGAGTACGCCGGCGTCTCGCGGGCCGGCCTGACCGGCGAGCGCTGGGTGGATATCTACCCCAACCAGGGCAAGACGAGCGGCGCCTACTCGGGCGGCGGCTACGACACCAGGCCCTTCATCCTGATGAACTACGACGACACCCTGGTGAGCGTGAGCACCCTGGCCCACGAGCTGGGCCACTCGATGCACACATGGCACGCCAACAGGGCCCAGCCGCCCCTGCTCGCCGGCTACTCGCTCTTCGCGGCCGAGGTGGCCTCGAACTTCAACCAGGCCCTGCTGCGGGCCACCATGCTCGCCAAGGGCCCCGGCCCCGAGCGCGAGGTCGCGATCATCGAGGAGGCGATGGCCAACTTCCACCGCTACCTCTTCCTGATGCCCATCCTCTCGCAGTTTGAGCAGCGTGCCCACGCCAGGGCCGAGGCCGGCGAGCCCCTGACCGCCGAGGTGATGGGCGCCGACCTGGCCGCCCTGTTCGAGCGCGGCTACGGCCCCGCCGTCCGGGTTGACCCCGCCCGCGACGGGGTGGTCTGGGCCCAGTTCCCCCACCTCTACAGCGCCTTCTACGTCTACCAGTACGCCTCGGGCATCGCCGCGGCCAACGCCCTCGCCGACGGCGTGCTGCGCGGCGAGCCCGGCGCCCGCGAGCGCTACCTGAGCTTCCTCAGCGCCGGCGGGGCTCTCTACCCGCTCGACGCCCTGCGCCTCGCGGGAAGCGACATGGCCACGCCCGAGCCCCTCGACCGGGCCTTCGCCGTGCTCGAGGGCTTCGTGGGCCGCCTGGAGCAGCTGGTGGGCGCCCCCGCCACGAACTGATTAAGGAGAAGTCGCGCGATGACGACCGATACGCAGAAGGTGCCCGCCCGCGGCGAGGTGCCCACCGAGTTCACCTGGGACCTCACGCCGATCTTCGCCGACCGCGAGGCCTGGGAGCGCGAGCTGACCGCGGTCGAGGGGCTGGCGAAGGAGGTGGCGGGCCTGGCCGGCACCCTCGGCGCCGGCGCCGCCGGCCTGCTGGCCGCCCTCAGGCTGCGCGACGAGGTGGTGCGTCGCCTCTACGCCCTCTACGTCTACGCTTCGATGCGCAAGGACAGCGACGCCACCGACCCCGTCGGCCAGGCCCTCCAGGAGCGGGCGGGCTCGTTCGCGGCCCGCGTCTTCGCCGAGCTGGCCTTTGTCGAGCCCGAGATCCTGAGCATCCCCGAGGACGAGCTCAACAGCTGGGTCCAGCAGGAGCAGGGCCTCGGCGTCTATGCCACCGAGCTGGCCAGGGTCAACCGCCAGCGGGCCCATATCCGCTCGGCCGAGGTCGAGGGCATCCTGGCCCAGTTCTACGACGTCACCAGGGCGCCCAAGGAGCTGTTCGAGATGCTGGTCGACTCGGACCTGAGCTTCCCCAGCATCACCGACGAGCGCGGCGCGACGGTGCAGATCTCGCACGGGCGCTACGGCCGCTTCATCGAGAGCAACGACCGCAGGGTGCGCCGCGACGCCTACAAGGGCTACTACAGCGCCTTCAGGCCCTTCCGCAACACCCTGGCCACCTCGCTCGGCGCGGCTGTGCGCAGCCACGTGCTCGAGGCCAGGGTGCGCGGCTATGGCTCGGCCCTCGAGGCCGCCCTCTACCCCAACGAGATCCCCACCGAGGTCTACCACAACCTGATCACGACGGTCGAGGCCAACCTCCCCACCTTCCATCGCTACATTGAGCTGCGCAAGCGGCTCATGGGCCTCGACGAGCTTCACGTCTACGACCTCTACGCCCAGCCCGTGCCCGAGGTGGACACGGTGGTGCCCTACCAGGAGGCCCGCGAGCTGATGCTGGCCGCCTTCGCGCCTCTTGGCGATGAGTATGGGGCGGCTCTGCGCGAGACCTTCGGCAGCCGCTGGATTGACGTCTACGAGAACGTCGGCAAGCGCAGCGGGGCCTACAGCGGCGGCAGCTTCGGCACGCCGCCCTACATCCTGCTCAACTACCAGGACCGGCTGTACGACGCCTTCACCCTGGCCCACGAGCTGGGCCACTCGATGCACTCGTACTTCACGCGCAAGGCCCAGCCCTTCGTCTACAGCAGCTACACCATGTTCGTGGCCGAGGTGGCCTCGACGCTCAACGAGTCCCTGCTGACCGACTACATGCTCAAGCACAAGGCCGACGAGCCCCTGCGACGCGTGCTGCTCGTCCAGCAGCTGGAGGACATCAGGCGGACCCTGGTGCGCCAGACGATGTTCGCCAGCTTCGAGCTGGCGATGCACCAGATGGCCGAGGCGGGCGAGCCGCTCACCGCCGAAGCCCTGAGCGAGCGCTACGGCGCGCTGGTGGCCCGCTACCACGGCCCCGCCCTGACGGTGGACGAGGAGATCACCTACGAGTGGGCCAGGGTGCCCCACTTCTACCTCAACTTCTACGTCTACCAGTACGCCACCGGCCTCTCGGCAGCCCTGGCCCTCAGCCGGCAGATCATCGGCGAGGGGCAGCCCGCCGTCGAGCGCTACCTGCGCTTCCTGCGCGGCGGTTCGTCGCGCTCGTCGATCAACCTGCTGCGCGACGCAGGGGTGGATATGACCACCCCCGCCCCCGTGCAGGCGGCCATGGAGACCTTCGGCGCCCTGCTCGACCAGCTGGAGCAGACTTACTGACCGTTGACTGGAAAGGACCCATGGGAGCCACCACCGAGGCCGCGGGGGCCGGCGCGCCCGCCCTGCCGCTGCCGGCCTACGCCGGCCTGGCCCTGACCTTCTCGTTCCTCTGGTCCACGGGCTTCATCGCGGCCGAGTTCGGGCTCGAGCGCAGCCCCCCGCTGTTCATGATGGGCTTCCGCTTCGTGCTGGCGGGCGGGCTGCTCCTGCTGATCGTGGCCCTGCTCAGGCGCCCCCTGCCGCGCTCCCGGCGCGACCTGGGGCGCCTCGTCGTGCTCGGCATCCTCAGCTTCGCGATGTTCTTCGGCATGACCGGCTACGCGCTGCAGGGGATCGCCGCGGGCACGGGTGCAGTGCTGGCCAGCACCAACCCCCTGATGCTCGCTCTGGTGGCGCCCTTCGCCCTGGGCGAGCGCCTGGGCCCGCGCAAGGCTACGGGCATGGCCGTGGCCTTCGCCAGCGTGGCCGTGATGATGTCGTCGCGCATGGGCGTGGGCGACAGCCCCGCCCACATGGGCCTGGTGCTCCTGGCCAACGGCTCGATGGTGGCCGGCACGATCCTCTTCAAGCGCTGGGCGCTGCCCTACGACCTGGCCGGCATGACCGCCATCCAGCTGCTGGTGGGCGGGGTGGTGCTGCTCGGCCTCAGTCTGCCCTTCGAGCCGGTGGCCAGCGTGCGCTGGGACGCGGGCTTCCTGCTGACCCTGCTCTACATGTGCGTGGTGCTTTCGTGGGCGACCATGCTGCTCTACCTCTTCCTGGTGCGCAGCGGCGACGCCAGCAGGGCCAACGCGTTTCTCTTCCTCAACCCCGTCTTTGGCCTCTTCCTTGGCGCGCTCATTCTGGGCGAGCCCCTGAGCGGCGTAGACCTGGTCGGCACCGCGGGCGTGGCCCTGGGCATCTGGCTCGTGCTCCAGTCGCGCTGAGGGCTACTCGGCGCAGGCGATGCCGCGGGCGGCGTATGTGTCGGCCACGTACTGGCCCTGGACGGCCACCTCGAGCTCGGCGGGGCTGGAGAGGATGGCCAGGTCCTCGAGCAGCTCGGCCTGGGCGGCCCAGACGGCGGGGTCGCTGAAGCCGGGACAGCGCTCGCCGGGGCCGTAGCGCACCAGCTTGATCGTCTCGGCGGCCTCGAAGGCCAGCTGGTCGCGGTCGAGTTCGGGGTTGTAGGCGAGGATCAGGTCAACGGCGGCCTCGGGGTCGGCGAGGGCCTCCTCCCAGCCGCGCAGGGTCGCCTCGACGAAGGCCCTGGTGGTGTTGGGGTTCTGGCGGGCGAACTGCTCGGTGGTGAAGAGCACGTCGCCCATGAGCTGCACGCCGTAGTCGCGGGCGACGATCAGGCCGATCTCGGCCCCCTCGCGGCGGGCCAGGTTGGGCTGGTCGGTGGCGTAGACCGGCCAGATGTCCACCCGGCGGGCCAGGAAGGGCGCGATGCTGAAGTCGCCTGGCACCTCCCTGAGGCTCTCGCGGTCCACGCCGGTGGCGGCGAGCAGGGCGCGGTACTCGGTCTCGACGTTGTCGCCGTAGAACATGCCGATGCTGTGGCCGGGGAAGTCCATGGGCCCCCTGATGCCCGAGTCGGCGTGGACCATGAAGGCCACGGGGCTGGCCTGGAACCAGGTGGCCAGGGCGACCACGGGGATGCCCTGGTCACGGGCGATCAGCACGGTGTCGGCGCCGGTGCTGCCGAAGTTGTCGGCGCCGGTGCTCACCAGGGGCACCGAGACCAGGTCGGGGCCGCCGGGGTTGATCGTCACGTCGAGGCCGGCCTCGTCGTAGTAGCCCCTGACCTTGGCCACCAGGTAGCCGGCGAACTGCCACTGGGGGAACCACTGGAGGCGCATGCTGACGGCGCGCACCTCGGGGCCGCCCGGGGTCGCGGCGGGCGAGGGGCCCTGGGGCGCGGCGCAGCCGGCGGCGAGGGTGACGGCGAGCAGGATGGCGAGCTTGCGCATAGTGGTGTTCCTGACGCTCAAGGATCTTGTGAGGTGTGAGCCGCTCGCTGACGCTCGCCGTGTGAGGTGTGAGCCGGGCCGCCAGCTAGAGACTCACACCTCACACCTCAGTCGCGCCGCCAGAAGACGACGGCCCGCTCGGCGAGGGCCAGGGCGCCGGTGAGGGCCAGGCTGATCGCCGCGGCCAGGGCCACGGCGGCGAAGACCCGGTCGGTGGCGAGGTGGTAGGTGCCGACGCTGACCACGAAGCCGAGGCCGCGGCCGCTGCCGGCCAGCTCGCTGACGATCGCCCCCACCACGGCCAGGGCCGCGGCCACGCGCAGGCCGCCGAAGATCGCGGGCAGCGCGGACGGCAGGCGCAGGTGGCGTAGGGTGGCCCAGGGGCCCACGCCCCAGGCCCTGAGCAGGGCCAGCCCCTCGGGGGGCACGTCGCGCAGGCCGCGGGCCGCGCCGACCAGCACGGGGAAGAAGGCGAACAGGGCGGCCATGGCCGCCCGCGGGGTCAGCCCGTCGTCCAGCCAGATGGTGAGCAGGGGCGCCAGGGCCGCCGCCGGCACCGCCTGCGAGACCAGCACCCACGGGTAGAGCGCGTCCTCGAGGGGCCTGAGCTGCACGAAGGCTACGGCGAGGGCCAGGGCGGCGACGGCGCCCGCCGCGAGCCCGGCGACCGCGGCGGTGGCCGTCGCCGCCGCGTGGCCGAGCAGGTCGCCCCGCGGCTCGATCAGCCGCGCCGCGACCCGCGAGGGCGTCGGCAGCAGGTAGGGCGGCACGCCGGCCGCCGGCAGGCCCCACTCCAGCAGGGCCAGGACGATCAGCATCAGCGCGAGGGCGGCGGTGTAGCGGCGGGCCAGGGGTATGAGGGCCCCGCCGCGCCGCCCGCCCGCCCGCAGCTCGCGCGCGAGGGCGGTGTTCGACATAGGGGTATCGTACCACGAGTCCGCCCGGGGCCTCGGCGGCGCGCCGGCGCGCCTTGACGGGCCCGCCGGCCGTTGTTATACTGCACGGCGAATGGCGACGACGGGGACGAGTAGCCGCGTGCAAGCCCCTCCAGCGAGCCCGGGCCGGTGTGAGCCGGGCGGCGGCGGGCGCGGCGAAGATCACCCCCGAGCCGGCAGGCGAACGGCCCCGACGGCCCACTAGCCCCGCCCGGAGTTGTCCCCCGTTACCGGGACAGAGCGTTGACAGACGCTCGCCGAGCGCAGATCTTTGTCGGTTGGATTACGCAGCGCAATCCAACCAGAGCGTCGAGATCTGAACCGGGGTGGTACCGCGGGGCAACCTTCGCCTCGTCCCCAACGATACTGGGGGCGGGGTTTTTTGCGCGCCTGGAGGAGTAGATGTTCAAGCCCGTTGCGACCAACGTCGCGTTCCCGCGGCTCGAGGAAGAGACCCTGGCCTGGTGGACGGCCAACAGGGTCGTCGAGCGCTCCCTCGCCGCCGGCGAGAAGCCCTTCGTCTTCTACGAGGGCCCGCCCACCGCCAACGGCCGCCCCGGCCTGCACCATGTGATCAGCCGGACCTTCAAGGATATCATCCTGCGCTACCGCGCCATGCAGGGCTACAGGATCATCGGCCGCCGCGAGGGCTGGGATACCCACGGCCTGCCGGTCGAGATCGAGGTCGAGAAGAAGCTCGGCTTCAACGGCAAGCCCGACATCGAGCGCTTCGGCATCGCCGAGTTCAACCGCCTCTGCCGCGAGAGCGTCTGGGAGTACATCCAGGAGTGGAAGTCCTTCACCCGGCGCATCGCCTACTGGGTGGACGAGGACGGCTACTACACCTACGACAATAAGTACATCGAGTCGCTCTGGTGGATCCTGCGCCAGCTCTGGGACCGCGGGCTGCTCTTCCGCGACTACAAGGTTACCATGCACTGCCCGCGCTGCGGCACCAGCCTCAGCGACCACGAGGTCTCGCTCGGCGCCCGCGACGACGTGGACGACCCGAGCGTGTTCATCAAGTTCCGCCTGAGCGGCGAGACCGCCCCCGGCAACGATACGCCCCTGGCCGCCGGCCTCGACGGGGCCTTCATGGTGGCCTGGACGACCACGCCCTGGACCCTGCCCGCCAACGTGGCCCTCGCCGTGCAGCACGGCGCCGACTACGTCGAGGTCGAGCACGAGGGCGAGCGCCTGGTGCTGGCCGGGGCCCTCGCCGAGCGCGTCCTGGGCGAGGGCGCCCGCGTGCTGCGCTCCTTCAAGGGCAACGATCTGGTCGGCCTGCGCTACGAGCGGCTCTACGCCGGCGTGCCCGGCCCCGGCGACGAGCCCGACATGCGCAGGGCCTACAGCGTGGTCGCCGACGAGGTCGTCACCATGGACGACGGCACCGGCGTGGTCCACATCGCCCCGGCCTACGGCG
>DAOLDO010000249.1:0-8096 GCA_035327325.1 Chloroflexaceae bacterium
CGCCACGTGCAGGCCGCAGGCAAGCCGTTCCTCCAGGTGATCCGCGAGATCGGCCGCCTGGTCGAGGGCACCGATAAGACCGTCTCGGTCGAGGTCAGCCCGCACCTGGACGACTGGGAGGCCATGGTGGCCGAGGGCGAGCGCCTGGCCGCCATGAGCCCGAACTTCGTGGTGAAGATCCACTGCGTCGAGCCGGCCTTCCGCGCCGTGCGCGAGCTGAAGGCGCGGGGGATCCGCACCAACGTGACCCTGGTCTTCTCGGCCACCCAGGGCCTGCAGGCCATGCGCTCGGGCGCCTTCTACATCTCGCCCTTCATCGGCTGGAAGGAGGCCAACGCCGAGGAGACGCGCGGCTTCATCGAGGACCTGGTGGACATGCGCGAGAACTACGACTTCCCGACCCAGATCCTGGTGGCCGCGGTGCGCAACGGGCGCCAGATCGCCGACGCCGCGGTCGCCGGGGCCGACATCGTCACCTGCGGCTTCGCCGTCTACAAAGAGGCCTTCGACCACCCCTACACCCGCGACGGCCTCGCCAAGTTCCAGAGCTTCTGGGATAAGACCCCGTTCGAGTAAGGGGAGCGCCGTGCGACCACCAAAGATCGTGATCATCGGCGCGGGCAGCGCCGTCTTCGGCCTGCGCGCCTGCGCCGCCATCCTGCGCAGCGAGCGCCTGCGCGGCGCCGAGCTCCAGCTGGTTGACGTGGACGAGGCGGCCCTCGCATCGATCGCGCCAGCCGCCGAGCGCATGAGCCGCGAGTGGGGCAGCGAGGCGCGCATCGGCGCCACCACAGACCGGCGGGCGGCCCTCCCCGGCGCCGACTTCGTGATCGTCTCGGTGCAGGTCGGCCCCCGCGAGGAGGTCTGGGAGAAGGACTGGCGCATCCCGCTGGGGCACGGCATCAGGCAGCCCTACGCCGAGAACAGCGGCCCCGGCGCCCTGGCCCACACCGCCCGCAACCTGCCCCTGATCATGGCCATCGCGCGGGACATGGAGGAGCTCTGCCCCGACGCCTGGTACATGAACTATGTCAACCCGCTGATCAGGCTGAGCGGGGCGATCCACCGCTACACGAAGCTCAAGGTGGTGGGCATGTGCCACCAGCTGCTGTGGGGCTACGCCATGGCCACGGCGCTGCTGGCGGACCGCTACGGCATCACGCTGCCGCCGGGGCTGAAGATTGACACAAATCACGAGAACCGCCACTTCCGCGAGCCCCTGATGGCGGCGGGCCTCAGGCACCTCGAGATCAAGGCCGCCGGGATCAACCACTTCTCGTGGGTCTACGATATCCGCGACCGGGCCACGGGCGAGGACCTGTACCCGCTGCTGCGCGAGCGCTGGCTGGCGAGCGAGGCCATGGCCGACTTCGAACCCCTCTCGCGCGACGTGTTCCGCATCTTCGGCCTGATGCCGACGCCCAGCGACAGCCACCTCTGCGAGTTCCTGCCCTGGGTCCACGACCCCGTGAAGAAGCCCTGGGAGCGCTACGGTCTCGAGCCGCAGAACTGGCAGGGCAACCACCAGCGCCGCGCCGACCGGCGGGCCTTCGCGAGGGCGGTGGCAGAGGGCGACCCGGAGGCCCTGACCAGGGCGCGCAACGAGCGCGGCGAGGGCATCCCCGAGGTGGTCGAGGGCGTGCACTTCGACCAGAACAGCTTCGTGCACCAGCTCAACCTGCCCAACAGCGGGCTGATCCCGAACCTGCCCGCCGACGCGATCGTCGAGGTGCCCGGCATCGCCAGCGGCATGGGCCTGCGCGGCCTGTCCATGCCGCCCCTGCCCGAGCCGATCGCCGAGCTGTGCCGGCGCGAGCTGGCCTACAGCTCGCTTGTGGTGGACGCCTGCTACCACGGCGACCGCGACCTGGCCCTGCAGGCCCTGTTGCTCGACCCGATGGTCAACGACATCGCGACGGGGCGCGCGATCCTCGACGAGCTGCTCGCCGAGTTCGCCGCGTACCTGCCGCAGTTCGCGTGAGCCTATGGCCCCGCACTCCCTCTTCCCGAGCGTCGAGGCCATGCTCACCCCCGAGGCCCTGGCCGCCCTCGGCGGCGCGCCGGTGGCGGAGGCGCGCTGCACGCCCCTGACGCCGGAGTTCGCCAAGTCGGGCAGCCGGCTGGTCCTGGTCGAGGCCGACCCGCCCGACGGGCCGCGCTTCGTGCTGAAGCGGGTTGACCCGGCGCGCGACTGGCTGATGCGGGCCACCGACGACGGCCGCTGCCGCTCGGTGGCCCTCTGGCAGCACGGCCTGCTCGACCGGCTGCCGCCGCCCCTGGCCCACATGGTGCTCGCATGCGCCGGCGACGGCGCGGGCTCGGCCATCCTGATGCGCGACGTCGGCCCGGCGATGCTCACCAACAGGCCCTACACGCCCGCCGCCAACAGCCTGACCCTCGCCGCCATGGCGGCCATGCACGCCGCCTTCCTCGACGACCCGGCCCTCGCCGCGCCCGAGGCGGGCCTCTGCACGCTGGAGCGCTACTTCACCATGTTCGCCCCCGCCACGGCCTGGCGCGAGCTGCCGGCGGGCGACGAGCTCCCCCCGCTGATCCTGGAGGGCTGGGAGCGCGTGAGCGACCTGCTCGACCCCGGCCTGGCCCGAGCGGTCCTGGCCCTGGCCGACGACCCGACCCCCCTCTGCGCGGCCCTGCGCCGCGCCCCGCAGACCCTGGTCCACGGCGACTGGCGCCACGCCAACCAGGGCCTGGCCTACGGCGAGGACGGCGCTGCCACGGTGATCCTGCTCGACTGGCAGCTGGCCGCCATTGGGCCGCCCGCGGTCGAGCTGGGCCGCTACCTGGGCGCCAACTCGGCCCTGCTGCCCGGCAGCAAGGAGCAGAGCCTGGACAAGTATCGCGCCCTGCTGGCCGCCCGCCTCGGCCCCCGGCTCGAGGATGCGTGGTGGCGCCCGCAGCTCGCCCTGGGCCTGCTCGGCGGCTTCGTGCAGGACGCCTGGGCGATCGCGCTGAAGGCCACCACCTGGCGCGTCGGCGCCGACGCCCGCGACCACTGGCGCGCCGACCTGGCCTGGTGGTCGGAGCGGGCGCGGGAGGGGCTGGTCTACCTGTAAGGCCCGCGAGGAGACGGCGATGACGGCCACGATCGGCTTCGAGCACGACCTGACGGCGCCCGCGTTCTTCGCCGACCCCTACCCGATCTACAGCCGGCTGCGCGAGGAGGCGCCGGTCTACTGGAGCGAGTCCTGGGGCGGCTGGCTGCTCACCCGCGCCGCCGACGTCGCCGCGGCGCTCGGCGACCCCCAGCGCTTCTCAAGCGCCGGCCGGGTCGGCTACCTGCTGCGCGGGCTGCCCGAGGGCGAGCGGGACGGGCTGGCGCGGCTCGAGGCCCACTACAGCGTCGGCCTGGCCCCCAGCGCCCCGCCCGCCCACACCCGCCAGCGGGCCCTGCTCACCCGCGCCTTCACGCCGCGGGTGGTCGAGCGGCTGCGCCCCCGCGTCGAGGCGCTGGTGGGCGCCATGCTCGACGCGGCGGCGGCCCGCGGTCGGCTCGACCTGATCGCCGACCTGGCCTTCCCGCTGCCCGCCACCATGATCGCCGAGCTGCTCGGCGCTCCATACGACGACCTGGCGCAGTTCCGGGCCTGGGCCGAGGCGATCAATGGCCTGTTCGGCGCCGCGGGGCGCACCAGCGCCGGGCGGGCCAGGGCCGCCCAGGCCGCCGTCGAGCAGATGCACGACTACATCGGCGCCCTGGCCGCCGAGCGCCGCGTCCGCCCGACCGACGACCTTCTGGGCCGCCTGGTGGCCGCCGAGGCCGAGGGCGAGCGCCTCGCCCCCGCCGAGCTGGTGGCGATCGCCGTGACCCTCTTCGTCGCCGGCCACGAGACCACCACCCACCTGATCGGCAACGGCGCCCTGGCCCTGCTGCGCCACCCCGACCAGCTCGCCCTGCTGCTGGGGCGGCCCGAGCTGATGCCCGCCGCGGTCGAGGAGCTGCTGCGCTACGACACCCCCGTGCAGCGCGGCTGGCGCATGGCCGCCGCCGATCTCACAATCGCCGGCGTGTCCATCCCCGCCGGCGCCCTGGTGCTGCCGATGCTCGGCGCCGCCAACCGCGACCCCGCCCTCTACGCCGACCCGGACCGGCTCGACGTGGCCCGGCCGCCCGCGCGCCACTTCGGCTTCGGCCACGGCATCCACTTCTGCCTCGGCGCGCCCCTGGCCCGCCTCGAGGTGCCGATCGCCCTCGGCGCGCTGCTGCGCCGCTTCCGCGGCCTGCGCCTGGCCCCCAACGCCGAGCTGCGCTGGCGCCACGACGTGGCCCTGCGCGGCCTGGAGGCCCTGCCGCTCGTCTGGGGCGAGGCGGCGCGATGAGCGGAGCCCCGGAGGCCCGGAGCCCGCGCTACGATAGGGCACAGACGACTGACGGGGCGTACGGGCGCCCCAACGTGGGCGCCCGCGCCGGGGCGCCCCGGGACCTGAGCCCGCAAGACCTGGCCGGCCCCGCCTTCTGTCGAGAGGAACGACCATGACCACCGACCAGCCCGCGCCGACCGTGGCCCTGGTGGCGATCGCCAGGCCGACCTTCGACGTGCCCCTGGCGCAGGCGACGGCCGCCGCGGCCGAGGCGGCCCTGCGCAGCGCCGGGCTGCCGGTCGTCGGCCCGGGGGCCGCGCCGCTGATGGACCAGGCCGAGGCCGAGGGCGCCCTCGCCGCCATGGCCGGGCAGCCCTTCGACCTGCTGGTGCTGCTGCAGGCCAGCTTCGCCGACAGCACCCTGGCCGTGCGCTTCGCCGAGCTCGCCCGCGACGCCGGCGCGCCCCTGCTGCTCTGGGCCGTGCCGGAGGAGCGCGCCAGCGGTCGCCTGCGCCTCAACAGCCTGTGCGGGATCAACCTGGCGGGTCACGCCCTGACCCTGCGCGGCCTGCCCTACGACTACCTGCTGGCCCCGCCGGACGACCCGGAGGCCGCGGCCAGGATCGCCACCCTGGCCCGGGCGGGGGCGGCCCGCCGCCAGCTGCGCGGCGCCCGCATCGGCGTGGTGGGCCGGCACCCCGACGGCTTCGAGCCCTGCGCCTACGACGCGGGCGAGCTGCGGGCCCTCTTCGGCGCCGAGGTGGTGCCGATCGAGCTCGGCGAGGCCCTCGAGCGCGCCAGGGCCGCGGGGGACGGCCCGCGCGACGCCTTCCTGGCGCGCGTCGGCGCCAGGGCCGGCAACCTTGGCGAGCTCGACCAGGCCGCCGTGCGCGGCACCGCCGGGGTCTACGCCGCCCTGCGGGCCTACGCCGACGAGGGCGGGCTGGACGGGCTCGCGGTGCGCTGCTGGCCCGAGTACTTCACCGAGCTCGGCTGCGCCGCCTGCGGGGCGATGAGCGCGCTCAACAACGAGCGCACCCCCGCCAGCTGCGAGGCCGACGTGAACGGCACCCTGACCCTCATTCTCCTGCGGGCCCTGAGCGGCGCGCCGGCCTTTATCGCCGACCTGGTCTCGGTGGACCGCGCGAGCGACACGGCGGTGCTCTGGCACTGCGGGCTGGCCCCGGCGAGCATGGCCGACCCCGAAGCGCCCGTGCGGGCCGCCCTCCACTCGAACCGCAAGCTGCCCCTGCTGCTCGAGTTCCCGCTGCGCCCCGGGCGCGTCACCCTGGCCCGCCTGAGCCGCACGCGCTGGGACGCGGGGCAGGCCGGCTACAGCCTGGTGGTCGGCGGCGGCGAGATGCTGCGGGCGCCCCAGGCGTTCAGCGGCACCTCCGGCGTGATCCGCTTCGACCGGCCCGCGGGCGAGGTGCTCGACACGGTGATGGGCGAGGGCCTCGAGCACCACCTCTGCCTGGTCTACGGCGACTACAGCGCCGAGCTGCGCGCCCTGGCCCGCCTGGTCGGCCTCAGGATCGTCGAGCTCAGCTGATCGGTGGGGGAACCGGGTTCCCCCACGCCCCCGCCTCTGCGGGGCACCGAGCTTCCCCACGCCCCACCCGTCCGACAAGGGCCCGCCGCCTTGACGCACCACAGGGGTTTCGAGTACAGTACGTGCAGCCTATAGCCTATAGCCAATCGAGGATCAACCACCCCTTGGCGACGAGCAGCCTCCGCCGCGGGCCGAGCCTGGCGGCCCAGGCCCACACGGCAATCAGCGAGCTGATCATCAGCGGCCAGATCGCGCCGGGCGAGCGCGTGGTGATCGAGCGCCTGGCCGAGCGCCTGGCCGTGAGCCAGACGCCCGTGCGCGAGGCTGTGGCCAGGCTGACCCAGGAGGGCCTGGTGGTGGAGGCTGCCGGCGGGCGCCTGCGCGTCGTCGAGCTGGACGAGCGCTACGTGCGCGAGGTCTTCCTGGTGCGCGGCGGGCTCGAGGGCCTCTGCGTCGAACTGGCCACGCCCCGCGTCCCCCAGGCCGAGCTGGCGGTCCTGCGCGCCCTGATTGACCGCACGGGCCCCGCGCTGGCCCGCGGCGATTCCGAGGTCTACAGCCAGTCCGACGCCATGCTGCACCAGATCGTGCAGGCGGCCAACAACCGCATCCTGCTCAACGAGCTGCGCTCGCTCCAGCCCCACATAGACCTGATCCGCAGCTACTCGCAGCGCAACAACGGGGCCCACCTCGCCGCCTCGCACCGCGAGCACCTGCTGATCGTCGCCGCCCTCGAGCGGCGCGACGCCCAGGCCGCCAGGCGCGGCATGGAGCAGCATATCCGCGCCGCCGGCGAGCGCATCGTGCGCCTGATCGAGTTCTGAGGTGTGAGCCGCTCGCTGCGCTCGCTGTGTGAGGTGTGAGCAGGGCCAGTATCGGGAGCCTCACACCTCACACCTCACACCTCATACCGCACCTGGGAGATGTTCGATGACCGCACCCGCGGTGCTGCTCGCGGACGAGGCCAGGGCGGGGCTGCGACGCGGCTTCGACCGGCTGGCCGACCTGCTCGCCCTCACCCTCGGCCCGCTCCAGGGGCGCATTGTGGCCAGCCGCGAGACGGGCCGCCCCGTGGAGCTGCTCGGCGACGCGGCCACGATCGCACGGCGCTTCCTGGCCCTGCCCGACCGCGCCGAGAGCGCCGGGGCCATGCTGCTGCGCAACATGGTCTGGCGCGTCCACCAGACGACCGGCGACGGCTGCGCCACGGCGGCCGTCCTCGCCCAGGCCCTCGTCGCCGAGGCCGAGCGCTACAGGGCCGCCGGGGTCCACCCGATGGCCCTGCGCCGGGGCATCGAGGCGGGCGTCGAGGCCGCCTGCGCCGCGCTGCGCGAGCAGGCCCGCCCCGTCGCCGGCGAGGACGACCTGCTCGCCGTGGCCACGGCCGCGGTCGGCCCCGGACGCCTGGCCGAGCTGCTGGCCGAGATCTTCGACCTGCTCGGCCCCGCCGCCTTTGTCGAGCTGGACGAGTACGTCGCCCCCTATCTGGAGCGCGAGTATCTCGGCGGGGGCCGCTGGGAGGGCCGCCTGGCCTCGCCCTACCTGATCGGCGACCAGACCCGGCAGCGCGCCGTCCTCCACGACGGGGCGGTGGCCCTCTTCGCCGGCGAGCTGAGCGCCCTGGCCGAGGTGCGCCCCCTGCTCGAGCTGCTCGCCGAGCAGGGGCGGCAGCGCCTGCTGCTGGTGGCCGAGAAGGTAGCCGGCGAGGCCCTGGCCGCCCTCGTGCTCAACCACCAGCAGGGCCGCCTCGCCGTCTGCGCCGTCGAGCTCGCCGGCGCGGGCGAGCACCGGGCCGCCGCCTTCGACGACCTGGCGGCCCTGACCGGGGCGCGCGTCTACAGGGCCCTGACCGACCGTCTGGCCTCGGTCGGCGCCGATGGGCTCGGCGGGGCGCACCGGGCCGAGGCCGGCGCCCGCGAGCTCGCCGTGGTCGGCCGCCCCGGCGGCGAGGGGCTGCGCGCCCACATCGCCGGACTGCGCGGCCGCCTCGCCGCCCTCGACCCGGCTCAGGCCGAGGGGCGGCGCGAGCTCCAGGCTCGCCTGGCCCGGCTGACCGGGGCCACGGCCCGCCTGAAGCTCGGCGCCGACCACAAGGTCGAGCGCGAGGCCCTGCGCCAGCAGGCCGAGCGCGGCGTCGGGGCCCTCAGGCTCGCCCTGACCGACGGGGTGGTGGTCGGCGGCGGGGTGGCCTTCCTCAACAGCGCCGAGGCGACCCTGGCCCCGC
>DAOLDO010000250.1:0-8090 GCA_035327325.1 Chloroflexaceae bacterium
GCCTCTATGTCGCCGTGGCCCTCGGCGCCCTGGGGGCCCTGCAGCGCCTCGGCGAGGGGCGCTGGGCCGCGGCCCAGGAGCGCCAGGCCCGCGCGATGGGCTTCCTCGAGGAGCGCCTCCAGGGCACCGAGGACCTGCGGGCCGCCGGGGCCGAGGCCCACACCCTGGCCCGCTACGACGGCCTGATGGCCGCCGTGGCCGCGGCCTACCGCGCGGCCCGCCTGACCGCCAACGTCGCCTCGGCGGCGACCAGCCTGCTCACCACCGCCGGCTACGCGGCGGGCCTGGCGATCGGCGCGGCCCTCTACCTGGCGGGGGCGGCCAGCATCGGCACCGCCTTCATGATCGTCGCCTACGTGGGCATGCTCGCCGCCCCCCTCGAGCGGCTGCGCGAGCAGGCCCAGGAGCTCCAGCAGGCCGGGGCGAGCATTGACCGCGTCGGCGCCCTCTTCGCCGAGCGGCCTCTGGTGCGCGAGCGGCCCAGCGCCGCCCTGCCCGAGGGGGCCCTCGCCGTTAGCCTCGCCGATGTTCGCTTCACCTACGAGGAGGCCGGGGGAGTGGGAGACCCGCCCGGCGTCGAGCAGCCACCGGCGCCGCCGGGCGCTCCGGGTTTCCCGGGCTCCAGCCCGAGTGAAGCGCGGGCGGTCGCCCGGTCTTCCGATGGGCCGCCGGCCCTCCAGGGCGTCACGCTCGACCTGCGGCCGGGCGAGGTCCTGGGGCTGCTCGGGCGCACCGGCAGCGGCAAGACGACCCTGACCCGGCTGCTGCTCAGGCTCTACGACCCGCAGGGCGGGGCAATCCGTCTGGGCGGCGTGGACCTGCGCGACCTGGCCCTGGCGGACCTGCGGCGGCGGGTGGCGATGGTCACGCAGGACGTGCAGATCTTCCAGGCGACAGTGCGCGAGAACCTGACCCTGTTCGACGAGGCGGTGGACGACGGGCGGATCGAGGTGGCCCTGCGCGAGCTCGGGCTGTGGGAGTGGGCCCGCGGCCTGCCCGCGGGCCTCGACACACGCCTTGGGGGCGGGCGGGGGCTCTCGGCCGGCGAGGCCCAGCTCCTGGCCTTCGCCCGCGTGTTCCTGCGGGACCCGGGGCTGCTCATCCTCGACGAGGCCAGCTCGCGGCTCGACCCGGCGACCGAGCGGCTGCTCGAGCGGGCCCTCGACCGGCTGCTGGCGGGGCGCACGGCGATCATCATCGCCCACAGGCTCGGCACCGTCGCCCGGGCCGACACGGTGGCCATCCTCGAGGGCGGGCGGCTGGTCGAGCACGGCCCCCGCGCCGGGCTGGCGGCCGACCCGGGCACGCGCTTCGCCCGGCTCCTGCGGGCCGGCAGCGAGGAGGTGCTGGCGTGAGGACGATCCCCTTCAACTGGCGGCTGGTGCGGCACACGCCGCGCGTGTACGCCCTCCACTGCCTGTTCCACATCCTGTTCATCGTGGCGCCCGTCGGCCTGGGTCTGATCGAGAAGGCCGTCTTCGACGGCATCACGGGCGCGGCGCCGGCGGGCCTGGACCTCTGGACGCTCCTGGCCCTCTACGTGGGGGTGGGGATGGCGCAGGTCGGCGTCTCGTTCGGCGACATCTGGCACGAGGCGACCTTCCGCTACGACGCGAACACGCTGCTGCGGCGCAACCTGCTGGCGGGGCTGCTGCGGCGGCCCGGGGCCCTGCCGCCGCCTGTGCCCACGGGCGAGGCCCTCAACCGCTACAAGGGCGACGTGGACGAGGTGACCGACTTCCCGCTCTGGCTGCCCCACGTGGCCGGCTACCTGCTGCTCTTCGCGGCGGCGGTGGCGATCATGGCCAGCATCAACCCGACGATCACCCTGGTGGTCTTTCTGCCCCTCTTCGGGCTGATGGGCGTCGCCCGGCTGGCCTGGGCGCGGCTGCTGCGCTACTACGAGGAGCGGGCGGCGGCGGACGACCGGGTCAGCGGCTTTCTCGGCGAGGCCCTCGGCGCCGTGCAGGCCCTCAAGGTGGCGGGGGCCGAGGGCGCCGCGGTGCGCCACCTGACGCGGCTGAACGAGGCCCGCCGGCGGGTCGCGGTGCGGGAGCGCCTGCTCCACGAGGTCATGTTCTCGCTGACCGACACCCTGGTGGTCTTCGGCACCGGCGCCGTGCTGCTGCTGGCCGGGCGGGCCCTGGCCGAAGGCAGCTTCAGCGTGGGCGACTTCGCCCTCTTCATGACCTACCTCTGGCACACGGTCGAGGTGCCCACCCTGCTCGGCACCTTTGTCGGCGACTACAAGCAGCAGGGCGCGGCGATCGGCCGCCTGCGCGAGCTGCTGCCCGACGAGCCCGCCGAGGCCCTGGTGGACGGCGCGACCGGGAGGCCGGCGCCCGAGGACAGCCGGCGCACCGGCCCGCCGTCAGTCGCCGAGGGGCGGCCATCGCCCGAGCCTCCGCTGCTCGAGGTGCGCGGGCTGACCTACAGGCACCCGGGCGGCGAGCGGGGCGTCGAGGGCGTGAGCCTGAGTCTGCCCCGCGGCTCGCTGACCGTGGTGACGGGCCGCGTGGGGGCGGGCAAGAGCACCCTGCTGCGGGCCATCCTGGGGCTGCTGCCGGCCCAGGAGGGCGAGGTGCGCTGGCTCGGCGAGCCGGTTGCCGACCGGGCGGCCTTCTTCCGGCCGCCGCTGAGCGCCTACACGCCCCAGGTGGCGCGCCTGTTCAGCGAGACCCTGCGCGAGAATATCGTGCTGGGCGCGGGCGCGGGCGAGGCCGAGCTGGTGGCCGCCGTGCGCGCCGCCGTGCTCGAGCCGGACCTGGCGGCCATGCCGGAGGGGCTGGAGACGGTGGTCGGCCCGCGGGGCGTGCGCCTCTCGGGCGGGCAGGTGCAGCGGGCGGCGGCGGCGCGCATGCTGGTGCGCCGGCCGGCCCTGCTGGTCTGCGACGACCTTTCGAGCGCCCTGGACGTGGAGACCGAGGCGACCCTCTGGGCGCGGCTGGCCGCCGGGGGCGCCGGGCCGACTATTCTGGCGGTCTCGCACCGGCCGGCCCTGCTGCGGCGGGCCGACCAGGTCGTCGTACTGAAGGACGGGCGGGTCGAGGCCGCCGGGCGCCTCGACGAGCTGCTCGGGCGCAGCCCCGAGCTGCGCCGGCTGATGGGCGGGTGAGCGTCACCGCAGGGCCGGGGAGAAGGCAGAGTACAATGGGGCGCGGCCCTCCGCGCCCTCTGCGCCGCTGCGGTGACCACACACATGCGCCAGCTGACCCTCGACCTCTACCACTTCTTCCGCGTGTCGGCCTCGGGCGCGACGCTTGTGCTGCCCCTGCTGGGCGCGGCGAGCGCGGGCCGCGGGCTGACGGGGCGGCGCGCCGCCGGGCTGCTCGGGGTGGCGGCGGCCTTCCACGCCTTCGCCTACGTGCACAACGACGTGTGCGACCTGGAGGTGGACCGCACCCAGCCCCTGCGCGCGGCCTACCCCCTGGTGCGCGGCGCCGTCTCGCCGCGCGCGGCCCTGGCGGTCGCCCTGGGCTGCGCCGCGGGCGCCTTCGCCCTTGACGCGGGCATGGGGCCCGGGCGGGCGCCCGCCCGCCGCGCCCACCTGGCGGCGGCGTTCGGCCTGCTGGCGGCCTACAACCGCTGGGGGAAGCGCTGCCCGGCCCCGCCGCTGACCGACCTGGCGCAGGCCCTGGGCTGGGCGGCCCTGATCGGCTACGGGGCCGCGGCCGAGGGTCGGGCGACGCGGCTGACGGGCCTGCTGGCGGCCTACGAGGTCGCCCTGATCATGATGGTCAACGGGGTGCACGGGGCCCTGCGCGACCTGGGGAACGACGCGGCGCGGGGCGCCCGGACCACGGCGATCATGCTCGGCGCGGAGGAGCGGCCGGGCGGCGGTCTGGTCGTGCCGCCCGCCCTGGCCGCCTACGCCCTGGCCCTCCAGGCGGCCCTGCTGGCCCTCCCCCTGTGGGCGGCGGCCGTCAACCTGGCGGGGCACGGGCCCCGGGCCCTGGCGGCGGCGCGGGGCGGGGCGGGCCTGGTCGCCGCCCTGACCCTGGCCCTGCTCGGCGCGGCGACGCGTGGCGACGCGCGACCCATAGACCTGGGCATGCTCCACCTGATCCTCGTGCTCACCGCGCCCGTGGCTCTGGCCGCCCCCGGGCTGGCGCCTGGCCCGCGGGCGGCCCTGCTGCTCGCCCACGGCCTGCCGCTGCTGGCCAACGGCATGACCTACGACGCCATGCGCTGGGCCCTCGGCCTTGGCGCGCCGCGGTAAAGACGGCCCGCCGGGCCGTCTCTGCTATACTGGATCCGAGAGCCTCTTGCACAGAAAGCGGTCCCCATGGCACAGAAGACAGACTACGACGTGATCGTCGTGGGCGGCGGCCACAACGGGCTGACCTGCGCCGGCTACCTGGCGAAGGCGGGCCAGCGGGTGCTGGTGGTCGAGCGGCGCGAGATCGTCGGCGGCGCGGTCTGCACCGAGGAGGTCATCCCGGGCTACAAGATCGACGTCGGCTCCTCGGCCCATATTATGGTCCACCTGACCCCGATCGTGAAGGACCTGGAGCTCGAGCGCCACGGCCTCGAGTACATCCAGATGGACCCCTTCGCCTTCTACCCGCTGCCCGACGGGAGCGGGGCGATCAGCTTCTACAAAGACACCGAAAAGATCTGCCAGAGCATCGCCGCGGTCAGCCCGCGCGACGCCGAGGCTTACAGGCGCTTCCTGGCCTATTGGACGCCCCTGAACGAGGCGGTGTTCGACGTCTTCCTCAACCCGCCTTCGTCGGCGCGCCTGTTCGCGAGCGTGGCCGCGGCGGTGCCGCGCCTGCCCGCCGGCGAGCGCAACCCCATGGAGGTGACGCGGCGCCTCTTCACCAGCTACGCCCAGCTGATCAACGAGACCTTCGAGAGCGAGGCGATGCGGGCCGCGATGACCTGGCTGGCGGCCCAGAGCGGGCCCCCGCCCGATGAGATCGGGGCGGGCGACTTCTTCGGCTGGCACTCGATGCTGCACGCCAGCGGCGCGGCCCACCCCCGCGGCGGCAGCGGCATGCTCACCCAGGCCATGGCCCGCGCCCTGCGCGCCTTCGGCGGCGACGTGGCCCTCGGCGCGCCGGTGCGCAAGATTCTGGTGCGCGAGGGCCGCGCCGCGGGCGTCGAGACGGAGGACGGCCAGCGCTACACGGCGCCCGTCGTGGTCTCCAACGCCCACGTCCTGACCACTATGCTCGGGCTGGTCGGCCCCGAGCACCTCGCGAGCGCCCTGGTCGCCCGCCTGAACAACATCAGGATCGGCAACGGCTTCGGCATGACCGTGCGCTGCGCCGCCGAGGAGCTGCCCGACTACCTGGGCGCGCCGAGCGGCGGTCGCCCCCACGAGAGCCACCACGGCCTCCAGCTGCTCAGCCCGAGCATGGGCTACGTGCGCCGGGCCTACGAGGACTACCTGCGCGGCGAGCCCTCGCGGGACCCCGCGGTGATCGCCATGACCTTCTCGGCGATTGACCCGGACGTGGCGCCGCCCGGCAAGCACACGGTCTTCCTCTGGGCCCAGTACTTCCCCTACGAGCTGAGCGGCGGGCGCCAGTGGGACGAGATCCGCGAGGGCGTGGCCGACAATATCCTCGAGGTGCTGTACCGCTACGCGCCGAACATGCGCGGAAAGATCATTGACCGCTTCATCCAGACGCCCCTCGACCTCGAGCGGCGCATCGGACTGCTGCGCGGCAACGTGATGCACGTCGAGATGAGCTTCGACCAGATGTTCTTCTTCCGCCCCCTGCCCGAGCTGGCCGGCTACCGCACGCCGATCAAGGGCCTCTACCTGACGGGCGCGAGCACCCACCCCGGCGGGGGCGTGTTCGGGGCCAGCGGGTACAACACGGCGCGGGTGGTGCTCGGCGACGGGCGCCGCAAGGTCTGGGCGCCCCTGGCTGTGGGGGCCGGCGCAGTGGCCGCCGGGATCTGGGCTTCGAGCCGGGCCCGTAAATAGATGTCGGGGGCGCCGCTCAGCCGGCGGCGCGCAGGGCCGTGACCCCCACGTCGGGCCTGTTGGTGATGATGCCCGTGGCCCCGATGGCGGCCAGCCCGCGCATGCGGGCCGGGTCGTCCACCGTCCAGACGTTCACCTGGTAGCCGGCGCGCCTGGCCAGGGGGATGACCCGGTCGAGCAGGGGCAGGTCGTGGTAGGGGTGCCAGGCCGCCGCGCCGACCGCCTGGAGGGCCAGGAAGGGCCACAGCTCGCGGGCGCGCACGTCGGGGCGGCGCGTGTCGGTGCCCATCAGGTAGGCGCGGCGCACCTCGGGCGCGGCGACCCGCAGCTCCTGGAGGGCGACGGCGAGGAACGACGAGACGATCACCCGCTCGACGACGCCGTGCTCGCGCACGAGGGCGGCGCAGCGCGTGGCGGTGCCCGCGGCCTTCAGCTCGACGTTCAGGGCGATGCCGGTCTCGGCGGCGAAGGCCAGGGCCTCCTCGAGGGCGGGCACGCGCTCGCCGCCGATGTCGAGGCGCCCGAGCTCGGCCAGGCTGCAGGCGGCCACGGGCCTGGGGCGCCCGTCCCAGCGCTCCGTGGTGTCGTCGTGAAAGACGGCCAGGCGCCCGTCGGCGGTGGGCTGCACGTCGAGCTCGATCATGTCGGCGCCCTGCCGGCGGGCGAGCTCGAAGGCGGCCATGGTGTTCTCGGGGGCGTAGGCCGAGGCGCCCCTGTGGGCGATGATCAGGGTCATGCTGGCTCAGGCTCGTCGCTCGGGGTGGGCGCGGGACAAGGACCCAGCACCCTGCGCCCCAACGAAAAGGCGGCGAAGGGGAGATCCCCCTCGCCGCCAGGATCAGCGGGCCGGGCCGTGGCTTCAAGCCCTAGACGGCGCTCTCGGCGAGGGCGCCGTGCGTCGAGAGGGCGAGCTCGGCCTGTCGGGCCTCGTCTGTGAGCATCGGGTTGAGGATGCGCTGCATGGCCATCACGTGGGCGCAGGTGCCCCAGCCGCGGAAGAAGGAGCAGTCGCAGCTCCAGCGGCCATCGCGGAGCGCGATCACATGGTTGCTGTTGCCGCCGTGGAACGTCGCCTGCAGGTGGTCGAACTTGATGCGGTCGGGCTCAGCGGCGTAGCGGCGGGCCTTCTCGATCTTCCCGATCAGATCCGAGTGCATCGGATACCTCCTGTGTGGGCTGAACATCGCTGTCCAGTCCCGGTCTCCGCGTACGACTCCGACAAAAACAACAGGGGCGGCAGCAGGGTCTCACCCTGCGCCGCCCCTCACGAACCTCTGTCAGCTGTGATTTTTGCCCCCATAGCCGGCCCTCCTGTAGAGGTTAAGGGGTTCTTAATCTGGGCTTAAGTATACACTGCGGTCGGGGGGGAGTCAAGGGAAGGTTTCCCCTGTCAAAAAGGGCGCCCCGCCGCATTACAGTGCGGTGGAGCGCCGCTTAACAGCTTGCCGCGAACGTTAGAGATCGTCCACTCTACGACACTGTGTCGTTTAACCTACACGCATGCGGGCGGCCAGGTCGAGGATGCGCTGGCCGTACTCGCTGCCGGGCCAGGCCCAGCGTCCGTTGAGGTCGGGGTAGGTCAGGGCGACGCCCCGGTTCTGCAGGCCGAGGGGGCGGTACGCGAGGGCGTGGTCGATCAGGGCGCGCTGCCGGTCGTTGCCCGAACCGATCGGCAGGACATAGGCGAGCAGCCGGCCCAGGTGCGCGCCGATCGCCTCGCCGTCCCAGGCGGCGAAGCTCACCCCCTCGCGCCAGACGCTGCCGTCCCAGACCCAGTGCTGGCCGGGCGGCTGGTCGGGGCTGCCGGGGATGGCGGCGCCCGTCACGCCGATGCCGGCCGGGTTGCGCCGGGGCCTGGCGCACCACCACGAGGTCAGGCTGCCCGTCTCGTGGGCCGACTGGGCGATGGCGAGGAACCAGTCCACGCCCGCCTCGTCGCCGATGCGCGCGTAGGCCGCGACGATCTGCTCGATGTCGTAGCGGGTGTACTGGGTGGCCCTGGCCGCCAGCCAGGCGATGGCCTGCTCCCTGGTGCCAGACGGGGCGGCGAGGATGTAGCCCGCGTCGTTCGGCCACGGCCCGGGGTTGGGGCCCGGCGAGGGCTCGGGCGAGGGCTCGGGCGAGGGCTCGGGCGAGGGCTCGGGCGAGG
>DAOLDO010000251.1:0-8089 GCA_035327325.1 Chloroflexaceae bacterium
CGGCGGCGGCAACCCCGGTGGCGGCAACGGCGGCGGCAACCCCGGTGGCGGCAACCCCGGCGGCGGCAAGCCGGGCGGCAAGCCCTAAGCTGTGCTACACTACTCAGGGTAGTCGCCGGCACAACAGTGCGGCGCGGTAGCCCGCGGGCTACCGCGCCTTTGTGTGGAGCAGACGAGCATGGGCGTTCTGAAGATCCTGGGGTGGGCCGCGGCGGGCGCAGCCGTCCTCGCCGCGGCGGGCGCGGCCACCCTGGCCGTGCAGGCGCGCACCGTGGGCGTCCCGCCCGGCCTCGGCGTCGCCGACGGGCGGCTGGCGCCCTGCCCGGACAGCCCCAACTGCGTGTCGAGCCAGGCCGACCCGGGCGACCGCGTCCACTACATGCCGCCCGTGCCGCTCGGCGCGCCCGCCGCCGAGGCCCAAGCAAGCCTGCGCGAGCTGCTGGCCGCCCAGCCCCGCGTCGAGCTGCTGCGCGACGAGCCCGGCTACCTCCACGCCGTCTTCCGCAGCGCCACCTTCGGCTTCCCCGACGACGTGGAGTTCTACCTCGACGAGGCGGCCGGGCTGATCCACTTCCGCTCCGCGGCGCGCCTCGGCCAGGGCGACATGGGCGTCAACCGGGCCCGCATGGAGCGCCTGAGCGCCGAGCTGGCCGCCGCCCTGGCGGGCTAGTCTCTCTACCGTGGGAGGTAGCTTGGCAGTGCCCTGGGCGGGCGATCACGTTGGTTTGCCCGTACCCGCGTCCAGCGGGCGTAAGGGCGGCCCGGCATGGCCGCGCCGAGGGTCTAGTCCCGCAGCATAGCCTGCGCAAAGTACTACTCCGGCGCCATGCCGCGCAGGAAGGTCTCGACCGTCGCCCGGGCCATCGCCTCGGGGCTGATCGCCTGGGCCTCGGGCTGCTCGAAGACGAAGCGCGTCACCGCGTAGGCGACGATCGGGCCCACCAGCATGCGCGCCGCGATGTCGGGGTCCATCCGGCGCAGCCGGCCCGCCTCCATCTGGCGCGCCAGGTAGGCAGAGAGCATGCGCAGGCCGCGCCCCGGCATGGCCTCGCTCACCATGTGCGCCACCCGCTTGTTGCGCAGCGACTCGGCGATGGCCACCTTGATGATCGCCATGGCCGGCCGCCGGCTGTAGACCTCGATCATGCGCTCGGCCAGCTGGGGCAGCGCCTCGTCCGGCGGCAGTTCCATGATCCGCTGGACCTCGTCGAGCAGCCGCAGCACCGGCAGGCGCTCGATCATCACCTGGTGCAGCAGGTCAACCTTGTCCTTGAAGTAGTGGTAGATCAGCCCGGGCGAGGCGATGCCCGCGGCCTCGGCGATCGCTTTGTTCGAGGCGCCCTCAAACCCCCTGGCCGAGAAGGCTTCCAGGGCCCCGTCTATGATCTGCTGCCGGCGCTGCTCGTAGTCCTGCTCGTCTCGCGGCGGCATCGCAGCCTCCCTCGTGATTGATTGACTAGTCAATCAATTGTAACCGCGGGCCGGGCCTCTGTCAACCCGTGGCCCCCTCCCGCCGCCCGGGCGAGAGGGGGCCGCCGAGTCGCCCTACGGCAGAAACTCGTTCGTGAACGCCTCGGTCACCTCCACGGCCCCGGGCAGCAGCCCGGCCGCCCGCATAAACTCCTCGGTCCTCACCCATAGCTCGCCGTCGGTGTAGCCCAGGCCCTCGGCCGTCGTCTTGTCGCTGTACCAGTAGGGCAGGCTCTCCTGGAGCACCTGGCGCTGCAGGGTGGGGTCGCCGAGCTCGGCCTCGGGGATGAAGCCCAGGCTGATCTCATAAGCCTCGTCGGGGTTGTCGAGGGTGTCGCGCAGGCCCCGCACCGAGGCGGCCAGAAAACTGCGCACCAGCTCGGGCTCCTCGGCGATCAGCCGCTCGCTGGCCACGATGCCGTTGGCCGCCAGGTCGTAGACGTCGGCCACGCGCAGCACGTCCACCTCCTCGCCCTGCTGGCGCAGGATGACCGGCTCGTTCATGGCGTAGCCGATCGCCACCGGGACCTTGTCCTCGAGCACGGCCTGAGCCTGGGTGAAGCCGATCTCCTGCACGGCGAAGGCCGACTCGTCGAGCTGATTGGCGTAGCGCACGGCCAGCAGCCCGTACAGGCTCTCGCCGAAGTTGCCGGGGATGCCGACGGTCTTGCCGGCCAGGTCGGCGGCGCTCGTCAGGCCGGTGGCGCGCTTGGCGAAGAAGACGACCGGGAACTCCTGATAGAGCGTCATGACCGTCTTGATCGGGATGCCCTGCTGTCGGGCGAGCAGGGTAGAGGTGCCCGAGGCCGTGGCGAAGGCGACGCCGCCCTCGGGCCATGTGGCGGCCCGCTGGACGACATCGTTCTCGAAGTTGTAGTCGAACACGACCTCGAGGCCCTCCTCGGCGAAGTAGCCCTTCTGGACCGCCACATAGTAGGGGGCGAACTGCACGTTGGGGATGTAGGACATGGCCAGGGTGATCCGGCGCAGGCCCTCGGCGGGGGCGGCGGCCTCGGGGGCGGCGCCGGGCTCAGCCGTAGGCGGCTGGGCGGGCTGGGCCGTGGGCTGGGCGCCGCAGGCGGCGAGCAGCGCGGCGGCCAGGGCGATCAGGCTGAGGCGGGCGATCATGGGTACTCCTCCAGAGTGGTCGGGCTTGAAAAAGGGCACGGTGATCCAGAGGCGCACGGGGTCCGCGCGCTTCGTGATCTTCGGCGGTGAAAAAGCTTGCCGCGCCGGGCTTAGGCTACACCGCCTCCCAGCGCACCAGGGCCCGCTCGACGAGCGTCGCGACCAGGTAGAGGCCGAGGGTGATCGCGGCGAGGGTGAGCAGGGCGACGAAGATCAGGGGCGTGTCGAAGAGGCCGCGGGCGATGTTGATCATGGCGCCCAGGCCCTCGCGCCCGGCCACGAACTCGCCCACGACGGCGCCGGTGGTGGCCAGGGCCAGGCCGGTGCGCACGCCGCCGAAGAGCACGGGCAGACTGAGGGGCGCCTCGACGTAGCGCAGCATCTGCCAGCGGCTGGCCCCGCTGATCAGGGCCATCTCGCGCAGCTCGCGGGGGATGCCGCGCAGGGCCACCACCGTGGCCAGCAGGATGGGCAGGAAGGTGATCAGGGCGGCGATCAGCAGCTTGCCGGTGAGGCCGGGGCCGAACCAGAGGATGACCAGGGGCGCCACGGCCACCACCGGGATGGCCTGGCTGGCCGCCAGCACCGGCGCCAGGGCCCGCTCGAGCCAGGGGGTGTGGGCGAGCAGGTAGCCGACCACCAGGCCGAGGGCCAGGGCGATCGCGAAGCCGCCCAGGGCCTCGACCAGGGTCGCCGAGGTGTGGCGCCAGAGCACGCCGCTTGCGGCGGCGTCGGCGAAGCGCCCGGCCACTACGGCAGGGCTGGGCAGAATGAAGGAGCCGTAGCCGCCGGCCGTGACCAGCAGCTGCCAGAGGGCCAGCAGGCCCAGGATCGTGACCGGCAGGCCGGCCCAGTGCAGGTCGGCCCGGGGCCGCGGCGCCCTCCCTGGCGCCGGAGCCACCCCCCCCTGCATCGGCAGTGTGCGCTGCATACCATCCTCCAGAAACAGCAAGCCCCGAGGGCGAAAGCACCTCGGGGCGGACATGACCAGACCACATGGGGCGGCGGGCCACCATGCCTGCGCTACGCCGGGCCAGCGCCGGAAGCTACGCGGGGGCGTAGCCGCCGGCCGGAGGGCCGCGCGCTGCGTGAGTCTGGATCTTCTTTACATCCGGACTGTAACCGTCGGCCCCGGAGTTTCACCGGATCATGCGTGCCTCGCAACACGCTCGTGGGCTGTACCACCGATCGGGAATTTCACCCTGCCCCGAAGATCATTTGTTGGCGGAAAGGATACAGCAGGCCCCGCGCCCTGTCAAGGGACCGTCGCCCAACAACCCTGTAACGCGACGGCGACCGCGTGCGTAGTACTTCCGGCGGCCTGTGGGGGATAGCGCCGGGTAATGGCCAGGTGCTACGATTACGGGCGTCGCCCGCGTTTGTTCTGCATAGCCGGTCCGCCGGCCCCTGTGTCCGTTGTCCAGGAGGAACCATGCACGCCGCGCTCCGCCGTCTGTTCATGCTCACCGCCCTGACCCTGGCCCTGGCCCTCGCCGCCTGCACCGGCGGCGGCGGCGGCTCGACCCCGCCCGCCACCAGCGAGCCCGTTGTCGAGGCGCCGACCCGCACCCCGCGGCCGACCCGCGAGCCCACAGCCGAGCCCGAGCCCACCGAGGAGCCCGAGCCCACCGAGGAGCCCACCGAGGAGCCCGAGCCCACCGCCGTCGTCGCCGCCCCGGGCGAGATCCTGCCCGTCGAGTTCGGCGATCTGGAGACCTACAGCCACCCCTCGGGCGTCTTCTCGATCGACATCCCCGAGAACTGGGCCCTGCAGGACAACAGCAACCCCGACGAGATCATTCTGATCTGGACAGACCCGACCCGCAACGGCGGCGTGATCGTGGACATCTTCGAGGACGAGACCGTCTACACCGAGGAGCAGCTCACCGAGATCCTCACCACCTTCCTGGAGAACAGCTTCGGCAGCCAGCCGGACTTCACGGTGGACGACCCGGTGGCCCAGAACGACGGCAGCATCCTGCTGGCCTGGAGCTACACGGCCACGGCCGACAACGACACCCCGGTCGAGCTGCTTGGCAACAGCTTCATCGAGCAGCGCGGGAACAAGGTCTCGATCCTGACCACCCTGGTGCCCCAGGCCCAGTTCGACGTCACGGTCGAGCGCACCGACGAGATCATCAACACCTACAGCATTGACCCGAGCGCGACCCTGAGCACCGGCGGCGCGGGCGGCGGCACGAGCGGCAGCCAGGGCGGCACCACCCTGGGCGGCGCGAGCGAGAGCGCCCCCGCCACCATCGTGGCCATCGGCGACACCGTCGAGGTCGGGCCCAACCTGACCATGACCGTCACCGGCGTCGAAGAGCCCGAGGGCGACGACTTCTTCCAGCCGGACGAGGGCAACAGATTCCTGATCGTGCGGGCCGTCTTCGCCAACAGCGGCGCCGACTCCCAGCCCGTCTCGACCCTGCTCCAGATGTCGCTGCTCGACGGCAGCGGTACTGAGTACGACATTGACCTGCTGGCCGCTACCCTGGCCGAGCAGACGCCCGACGGCGACGTGCCGGCCGGCGGCACCCTCGAGGGCGGGGTGGGCTTCCAGATCCCCGCCGACGCCGCTGGCCTGGTCTTCGTCTTCAACCCCCTGATTGACGGCGATCCCGTGGGCGTGGCCCTGGACTAACAGACTGACCGGGCAAGGGTGGTGGTCGCCACCCCGGGGCCGGGCGACCACGTGGGGTCGCCCCTCCCTGGCTCCATTGGGCGTACAGGCGACCCCGCACGGGGTCGCCCAGACTCGCGCGGCCAGGCCAGGCCGTCCGTCCCGCACGCGTATCGCTGGCCCTACAGGGCCAGCGATACGTATTTCTCCTCCAGGTACTCGTTGATGCCGGTCGGGCCCCCCTCGCGGCCGAGGCCGCTCTGCTTGACCCCGCCGAAGGGGGCCTGGGCGGTGGAGGGGATGGGGTCGTTGACGCCGACGATGCCGTACTCGAGGCCCTCGGCCACGCGCCAGACCCGGCCGACGTCGCGGGTGTAGAAGTAGGCGGCCAGGCCGAAGGGCGTGTCGTTGGCCAGGGCCAGGGCCTCGTCCTCGTCCCCGAAGGGGATGAGCGGCGCGACGGGGCCGAAGGTCTCCTCGCGGGCCACCAGCATGTCGGCCGTGGCGTTGGCCAGCACCGTGGGCGCCCAGAAGTTGGCCCCGACGGGCGCGGGCCGACCGCCGGCGAGCACGGCCGCGCCGCCCGCGATGGCGTCGGCCACGTGGCGCTCGACCTTGGCGCGGGCCTGCTCGTCAATCAGCGGGCCGATCACGCTGGCCGGGTCGAGGCCGTTGCCCACGCGCAGCCCGGCCACCTGGGCCGCGAACAGCTCGGCGAACCGGTCGTAGACCTCGCGCTGCACGAAGATGCGGTTGGCGCAGACGCAGGTCTGCCCGGCGTTGCGGAACTTCGAGGCGATGGCGCCTCGCACGGCCGCGTCGAGGTCGGCGTCGGCGAAGACGATGAACGGCGCGTTGCCGCCCAGCTCGAGCGAGAGGCGCTTGACCGTGTCGGCCGACTGACGGATCAGGAGCTTGCCCACCTCGGTCGAGCCGGTGAAGCTGACCTTGCGCACCCGCTCGTCGGCGAAGATCGTCTCGGAGAAGGGCTGCGGGTCCCGGCAGGTGACCAGGTTGAGGGCGCCTGGGGGCAGCCCGGCCCGGGCGAAGACCCGCCCGAGCTCGAGGGCCGAGAGGGGGGTCTGCTCGGCGGGCTTGACTACGGCGGTGCAGCCGGCGGCCAGGGCCGGGCCGAGCTTGCGCGTGATCATGGCGGCGGGGAAGTTCCAGGGCGTGATCATGGCGGCCACGCCGACCGGCTGCCTGAGGACCAGCAGGCGCTTGCCCGCCGCGCTCGCGGGGATGGTGCTGCCGTAGACGCGCTCGGCCTCGCCGGCGAACCAGCTGAGGAAGCTGGCGGCGTAGGCGATCTCGCCGCGGGCCTCGGCCAGGGGCTTGCCCTGCTCGAGGGTCATCACGGTAGCCAGGCGCTCCTGCTCGTCGAGCATGAGCGCGGCCGCCTTGCGCAGCACGGCGGCGCGAGCGGGCGCGGGCGTGGCCGCCCAGTCGGGCAGGGCGGCATGGGCGGCCTCGACGGCGGTGCGGGCCTCGGCGGCGCCCGCGTCGGGCACATCGGCCAGGTGCTCGCCGGTGGCCGGGTTGGTGACGGCGAAAGTGGCGCCGCCTGCGGCCCCGCGCCACTCGCCGCCGATCAGCAGGCCGTAGCCGGCATCGCCAAGGGTCGCGGCGGCGACCGCCGCAGGGTCAACTGGGGCTGACATAGGATCTCCAGATCGCTCGCTTTGCCCGGCACAAACAGATGTCGCTACATCTTAGCAGAACTCGCCTCATTGCGGCTTCTCCCCCGGCGGTTGGCCGATCCTCACCCCCCGGGGCCGGCGCGCCGGTAAGATCTTTATGACAACGGAGTCTGCACGGAGGAGGCCCTATGCGCACCGGCATCACCTACGAGGAGGCCCTGGCGACGATCCTCGCCGCCGTCCGGCCCCTCGGCCCCGAGACCCTCCCCATCGCCGAGGCCGCGGGCCGCGCCCTCGCGGCTGACCTTGCGACGCCCTCGGGCGTCGTCGCCGCCGGGCGCCAACTGCGGCCCGGCGAGCTCGCCCTGCTGGCCGCCCACGGCGTGAGCGAGCTGCGCGTGGTGCGCCGGCCGCGGGTGGCGGTGGTGGCCGCCGGCGACGAGCTGCTGCCGCCAGGCGCGCCGCCGACCCCGGGCAAGATCTACGACAGCGACAGCGCCATGCTGGCCGCCCTGATCCGCCGCGACGGCGGCCTGCCCCTGCCCGTCGGCATCGCCCACGACAGCGTCGCCTCGCTGCGGATCCGCCTGGCAGCCGCCATCGCCGGCGGCGCCGAGCTGATCCTCACCACGGCGGGCTCGCACCACGGCGAGCGCGACATCGTGCGCGGGCTGCTGGCGGGCGAGGGCCGCCTCGAGTTCTGGGGGGTGGCGATGGAGCCCGACCGGCCCCTGCTCTTCGGCGCCCTGGCCGGGGTGCCGGTGATCGGCCTGCCCGGCGAGCCCGCCGAGGCCCTGGTCTGCGCCGAGCTGTTCGCCCGCCCGGCCATCCTGCGCCTCGCCGGCCGCGCCGACGTCGTCCGGCCCACCCTGCGCGCCGCCCTCGCCACGCCCGCGGCCCAACACGCCCGGCGCCACTACGTCCGCGGCACCGTCCGCCCCAGCGGCGCGGGCTACAGCGTCAGCCTCGACGAGGCCGGCGGCCTCGCCGCCCCCGCCGAGGCCAACGCCCTGGTGGTCATCCCCCCCGGCCAGGGCGAGCTGCCCGCCGGCAGCCCCGTCGAGGTGCTGCTGCTCGAGGGGGCGCCGGCGGCGCGCGGCTGAGCCGGGCGCGGCGTGAGGGGCGAGCTGTGAGCTGTGAGGGGCGAGCCGCGCCGGTTCGGACCTCACCCCCTTCCCCCTCTCCGCAGCGGAGAGGGGGTGCCGCGCAGCGGCGGGGGTGAGGTCTG
>DAOLDO010000252.1:0-8081 GCA_035327325.1 Chloroflexaceae bacterium
CCCCCCGAGGGTGCGCCCCAGGGGCGGCCGGACGCCCCCCGGCGGGAGGGCTTGGCTCCCGCCGAGCCCCGGCAGCGGGGCAAGGGGGGCCCCGCGCCCCGCCTCGACCCGCTCGCGCGCCGCCTCGGCCTCCTCCGCGGTGCGCGGGTCGTGGTGGCCGGTGCGCTCGCGCAGCCAGGCCCGCACCTCGGCGCGCACCAGCTGCTGGTAGCCCCAGTCCTCCACCAGGCGGTGGGTGAGCAGCAGCTCGTGGGCGGCCCGGCCCTCGGCGCTGTCGCACAGCAGCGCGGCGAAGCCCTGGGCGATGGTCGTGCCGAGCGTGTTGCCGGCGGTGTTCCAGGCCCCGTAGGCCGCTAGCCCCCCCAGGTCGAGCCCGGCGAGCATCAGATCAATCAGGGCCGGGTCGGCCCCATTCGGGTAGGCCACGTCGGCGATGGCCACCAGAGGGCCGTCCGGGCTGTCCATGTGGGCGCGGGCCTCGGCCACCAGGGCCTCCAGCGCGCCGCGGCGGCCGTCCCGCTCCTCGGCGGCGTGGGCCGGGTCCCACTCGGCGCGCCGGGCCACGGGGGCGTTCACGCCGAGCCACAGGTCGGCCGCGCCCGCGACCGCCCGGCCGCCCGCGGCCAGGACCTGGCGCTCGACGGTCACGCTGATCGGCCCGTCCTCGTAGGCCGCCACGTTCGCCGCGGCCTCGGTCGGCGCGTAGCGCGCCGCCACCGTCGGCGCCGCGCCCGCCCGCTCGTTGAGCATGCGCGCCACCAGGGCGCAGGCCACCTCGTCGGCCCCCGGGTACATCAGGAGCGCGGGCTGAGGGCCGAGCAGCTCCCTCCAGCCGGACAGCCACGCCTTCTCGGCGGAGGGCAGCCCGTCGGGGCTGGTGTCGTCGGAGCTGAGCACGAGCAGGTCGAGGGCGCCGTCCTCGAGCAGGCCGAGGGCGGCCAGGTTGACCGCGTGGTTGCGCAGCCGGCGGCGCAGCCAGTCGCGCCGGTGCGTGGCGGGCACGTCGGCCTCGAGGCGGGCCAGCTCGTCGCCCACGGCCTGGCCGCGGCGGCGCCGGTCGAGCAGCTGCGACAGGGCGTAGAGCCGCTCGCCGTGCTCGGCCCAGTACTCCGGCTCCTCCACGGCGTCGTTCGCGTTCGACACCCGGGTCACCACGCCGAAGCCGTAGACCGGCAGGCGCGGCTGGGTCCGCCTGAGCTGCCTGAGCAGCTCTAGGCGCGTCAGCGCCTCCACGGCGGGCTCGTCGCCGGTGCGCGAGGCGATCAGGCCGCCATAGCCCAGCAGCTCGAGCGAGACGATCAGGCCGTCGAGCTCCGGGGCCATCGCGGCGAGCCACGCGCCGAGGGCCGCGCGGTCGGCCGGGCGCCGGCCCGCCCCCAGGGCCACGGCGGGCGGCAGCAGCACCTCGGCGCCGGCGATGGCCGCGACCATGGCCGGGTAGCGCGTGTTCGCCGGGCGCTCGTCGAGCGGCAGGAGCCCGATCTTCATGCCTGCGCCCCCTCTCGACTCAGGCCCTCCAGGGCCTTGATGCTGAAGAGCAGCGCCCGCGGCACGTGGAAGAAGCCCTTGTAGTTGCCGCCCTTGCTGGTCAGGGCCAGGCTGCCGTCGCGCTGGCAGTAACCGAACCACTCGCCGTGCTCCGCGTCCACGAAGTGGCCGTAGGTGTAGGCGTCCACCCGCTCGAGCCAGGCCACGTAGGCCGGGTCGCGCGTCTCGGCGTAGGCCCGCGCCAGGGCGTAGATCGCCTCGGCGTGGGGCCACCAGAGCTTCATGGTCGCCTCGAGCTGGAGCGTCGGGCGGCCCGCCAGGTCGAGGAAGTAGAGGATGCCGCCGTGCCGCTCGTCCCACCCCAGCTCGAGCGAGCCGAGGATGGCGTCGAGGGCCATCTGCCTGTGGGCCGGGTCGGGCAGCAGCGCGAGCATGTCGAGCAGGATCCAGGCGGTCTCGATCGCGTGCCCGGGGTTGAACAGGCGCCCCTCGGGCAGCTCGCCCAGGTCGCGCCCGTCGGGGGCCACGTGCTCGACGAAGATGCGCCTGGCCGGGTCGTAGTGGCGGGCCACGCCGGCGATCGTCTCGGCGACCACGGCGGCGTAGCGCGGGTCGCCGGTGTGGCGGGCCAGGTCGAGGGCCATCAGGCCCATCACCAGCAGGTCGGCCAGGCTGCTCACGGGCGCCTGGCCCGGGAGAGCTGGGCGGCCGAGCAGCTGGGGGTCGCGGATCCACTCGACGATGCGCCAGAAGACCTCGTACGACTCCTCGAGGCAGGCACTGTCGCCCGCGGCGCGCCCGTACTCGAACAGCCCCATCTGGTAGAAGACCGCGGCGTAGGGCTTGCGCTGGAAGGCGACGGGGCGCCCGTCGCGGGTCAGGCTGAAGTAGACCCGGCCCGCCTCGTCGCGCCCGTGACGCCTGATGAAGTCGGCGCCAAGGCGCGCCGCCTCCAGCCACGCGGGCCGCGGCTCGAGCTCGCGGTACAGGCGCGCGAACATCCAGACCGCCCGGCCCTGCAGCCACATGTACTTGCGCGTGTCGTAGACCGCGCCGTCGCGGTCGAGGCAGCTGAAGTAGCCGCCGTGCTCCCGGTCGAGCCCGTGGCGCTCCCAGAACGGCACCACCCGCTCGAGCAGGTCGGCGCGGTAGCGGGCGGCGTAGGTTTCCAATGTGGTGAGCACGATCGTATGTACTCCGGCAGTCTATGAGGTATGAGTCGCTCGCCGCGCTCGCTGTGTGAGGTGTGACTCCACCTCCCACCTCCCACCTCCCACCTCCCACCTCACGCCAGGGCGGGGCGCCGGGTGAGCCGCTCGAGGCCGAGCTCGTAGGTGAGCAGGGGCGCGGCGGCGCCGAGTAGGGGCGCGTCGGCGCCCAGCTGGGCCACCTCGACCGAGGTCTGGCGGACCAGGGCGGGCAGGGCGCGGCGGGACAGCTCGGCCCGCACCTGCTCGCCCAGGGGGGGGCCGAGGGCGGCGACGCGGCCGGTGAGCAGCACGCGGCGCACGTTCAGCACGCTGACCAGGCCGGCCAGGGCGATGCCGAGGGAGCGGCCGGCGGCGGCGATCACGGCCAGGGCGGTGGCGTCGCCCCTGCTGGCGGCGACGGCGATATGGTCGAGGGTCAGGCCCGCGGGGTTGGGGGCGAAGCGGCGCAGCAGCGAGTCGGGGCGGGCGTAGCCGCGGGCGCGGGCCTGCCCGAGGATGGCCCCGGCGCTGGCGACCGTCTCCAGGCAGCCGCTGTTGCCGCACTTGCAGGGCGGGCCGTCGGCGTCAACCACCAGGTGGCCGATCTCGCCGGCGCCGTAGCCCTCGCCGGTGTAAAGGTGTCCACCGAGGATGATCCCCGCGCCGATGCCGTTGCCGAGCTTCACGACCACCAGGTTTGGCGTGCCCTGGGCGGGGCCGAACATGTACTCGGCCAGGGCCAGACTGTGGCTGTCGTTGGAGACGTAGGCGGGCAGCCCGTAGCGGGCCTGGAGCAGCGCGCCGAGGGGCAACTCCTCCCAGCCGAAGGAGACTCCGCGCACCACGGTGCCGCTGCTGGTGTCAATCAGGCCGGGCGTGTTGATGCCGATGCCGAGCAGCGGTCTGGCCGCCGCGGCCACGAGCCGGTCGGCAACCGCGTAGACCGTCGCCAGGGCGGTCTCGCCGTCGCGGCGCGGCAGCGGCAGCGTCACCTGTTCGCGCAGGGCGCCGCGCAGGCTCATCAGGGCGCCGGCGACGCTCTCGTTGGTCAGGCTGATCGCCGCAACCTGGCGCGCCTCCTCCACCACGCTGAGCAGCACGGGCGTGCGCCCGACCGACGTGGCCCCGTGGCCCACCTCCTCGACCAGGCCGCGCTCGATCAGCTCGGCCACTACGTCCGAGACCGTGGCCCTGGTCAGGCTGGTCAGGCGCGCCAGGTTGGCCCTGCTGATCTCGCCGTACTCGTAGATCGTGCGCAGCAGGAGCCGACTGTTGTGGTCTTTGGTATGCTGGCGCGTGGCCTTCTCGAGCTGATTGTCCACGGCGGCCGTCCCGGCTATTTGTTAGTTCATTGAACTTGCAAATTCGATGATAGCACAGTCCGGCCTTTTGTCAAGTGAGCAAACAAAAGCCGCGCCTCCCGGCGCGGCGGTCTATTGAAGGGTGCCCGGCGGGCTTCGCGGCTCACTCCTCGATTGCAGCGGTCCAGCGGGCGATCTCGTCCTCGGTCATGCGGCCCTCGGGGCGCAGGCGGGCGTCGGCGTAGCCCCACCGCTCGACGTCCACCAGGTACTGCTCGCGCGAGAGCAGGGTGCCGCGGCAGAGGCGCTCGTCGGCCGGCCGGGTCGCCGTCTCCTCGGCGAGGCGCCGGGCGAGCTCGGCCATCACCCAGGCCGGCACCGTGTCGCGCTCGCCGGGGTAGACAAAGCCGAAGAGCACCAGGTGGCTGAGCAGGACGCGCCAGTTGGGGCCGAAGCGACCGAGCAGGCGGCGCCAGTCGAGGCGGGGTCCGGCGCAGCGGATCAGGTGGGCCACGTCGGCGCCGTCGTAGCGCTCGCGCTCCTGCACGAACGCCTTGGACCAGATCAGCTCCTCGGGGGCGCAGAGCAGCACGGGCACGCCGAGGAGGGCGCGGGGGCAGGCGTGGGCGAACCAGCCGTCGTCCACGGGCGCGACGGCGTTGCCCGAGGTGAAGATCAGGTCGAGGAAGTGATCGCCGTGCCAGGCTTTGGCCAGCCAGTGGCTGAAGGCGACCTCGCAGCTGAAGCCGGCGCCCTCGAGCACGGCCAGCACGCCGCGCAGGTCGCGCTCGCGCACGAACAGGTCGAGGTCTTTGGTGTGCCGCTCGATGCCCGTCACCTCGGCGAAGGCGTAGGCCCCACCGATCAGAAAGGGCGCGCCGGCCTCGCCGAGGGCCTGGAGGGCCCGCCTGTAGGCGGCCTGGGCCTCGGGGCTCATCCCGTCAATCAGATCGTCCGCAGCCATCGCGCTCCCCTCCCTGGTCACGCCACACCGCCGAGCGCCGACGTACGGCCCGCGTCTGCACAAGCCGTGCCACCATGGCCCGCGTCTTGCCGCCCGGCGCGCCAGGAACCGTTGAGCTTACGGAGCGCGCATGAACGAGAGCCAGGTGGTCCGCGTCGCCGCCATGAGCGACCTCCACTGTGGGCGCGACGGGCAGGGCTCGCTGCAGGCCCTCTTCGCCCAGGCCCAGGAGCAGGCCGACGTGATCGTGATCTGCGGCGTGGTGGCCGACTACGGGCTGCCCGAGGAGGCGAAGATCCTCGCCGGCGAGCTGAGCGGGGTGCGCGTGCCGGTCGTGGCCGTGCTGGGCAACCACGACTACGAGGCGGGGGAGGTGGAGGAGCTGCGTAAGATCGTGTGCGACGCGGGGGTGACCATCCTCGACGGCGACTCGTGCGAGGCCGGCGGGGTGGGCTTCGCGGGGGTCAAGGGCTTCGGGGGGGGCTTCGGGCGGGGCACCCTGGGCTTCTGGGGCGAGCCGGCGATCAAAGCCTTCGTGCAGGAGGCCCTCGACGAGGCCCTGAAGCTCGAGACCGCCCTGGCCCGCCTGCGCGCCCCGCGGCGCCTCGCCGTGATGCACTACGCGCCGATCAGCGCCACGGTCGAGGGCGAGCCGCCCGAGATCTATCCCTTCCTGGGGTGCAGCCGCCTCGAGGAGCCCCTGGGCCGCTACCCGGTGGACGCCATCGTGCACGGCCACGCCCACGGCGGCAGCCCGGAGGGGCGCACCGCCGGCGGCATCCCGGTCTACAACGTCTCGCTGCCCCTGATGCGGCGCCGCAGCCCCGACGATCCGCCCTTCCGCATCATCGAGCTCCGGGGCGAGGACGGCGAAACGCCGCCCGCATAAGTGGACGCGGGCGGCGCTCGTCGGACGGGCGCCCTCAGGCGGGCCTCCGTCGCCCCCCTTACGCCACGGCCGCCGGCAGCTCGGCCAGCTCGGCGATCTCGGCGTCGAAGGCGGCGGCGAGAGCCTCGGGGTCGGGGACGAGGCCGGCGTCGGCCACCACGCCGAGCTGCACCTCGCCCGCGTGGCTCAGGATGCTGAGGCCCAGGCCGAGCCCGCCCGCCTCGGGCACCCAGAACATCGCCCGGCGCACAGGGTGGCCGGCCAGGGCGTTACGCGTGCGCGGCCCTGGCACATTGGTGATCACCATGCTGGCCATGCTGCTCAGGGCCTCGAGGGCGGCCTGCTCCAGGCCCGTCGGCAGGGCGCCGAGCATGCCGACCACGCCGTAGCCGATATAAGCCTCGGGCGAGAGCTTGATCGCGTTCATCTCGGCCCGCAGGCGCTCCATGCGCTCGACCGGGTCCTCGACGCCGACCGGCAGGGTCACGTAGACCAGCCCGAAGTGGTTGCCGCCGTTCGATTTGGCGCCGGGGGGCAGCAGGTTCACGGGCACCATGGCCCGCAGCCCGCGCTCGCCGACGGGGGCGCCGCGGCCCTCGGCGTAGCGGCGGAGGGCGCCGGCCACGGCGGTGAGGATGACATCGTTGACCGTGCCGCCCAGCACCTTGCCGATCGCCTTGACCTGCTCGAGGGGCACGGGGCGGGCCCAGCCGGCCCGCTTGGCGGCGCCGAGCTTGCCCTTGAAGATGCTCGGCGCGTCCGGGCCCATCAGGGCCAGCTTGCCGAGGACGGCGGCCCCGCCCCCGAGCACGCCGAGCACGCGCTCGGGGTGGCTCACCAGCTCCCACCCCTCGTGGAGGGCCCGCTCGGTCGAGCGCACCGCCGCGCCGAGGGCCTCGAAGGCGCCGTCGAGCACCCCGTGGGCGCCGTTCGTCCGCGCGGGGGCGGGCGGCGCCCCGCTGAGCGGGCTGTCGAGCAGGGCGTCGAAGACCTGCACCAGAGTCACGCCGTCGGCCAGGCAGTGGTGGACGCGCAGCACGAGCACGCAGCCCTTGCCGTAGCGCTCGACCAGGTACATCTGCCAGAGGGGCCTGGTGGGGTCGAGGGGCGTGCTGATCAGGTCGGCGAGCAGCTCGCGCAGGTCGGCGTCGCCGCCCTTGCCTGGCAGGCCGATGCGGTGCACGTGGGCCTCGAGGGCGAAGCCGGGCAACTCCTCCCAGTGGGGCGCGGCGCCGGGGCCGTCGGCCACGCGTCGGCGGAAGCGCTCGAAGGGCAGCAGGCGCTCGGCCACCAGGGCGCGCAGGGCCTTGAAGTCGAGCGGGGCGTCGAAGAACAGGGCAACCGTGATCACCATCGGGTTGGTTGGCGCGTCCATGTGCAGCCAGGCCGCGTCAACGCTGGCGAGGGGGGTGCGGGACCGCTGGGCTGGGCTCATCGGTGAACCTCCTCTCGTAGGGCTGTGGCCTCAGTTCGTCGCCGGCTGAGACCCACCAGGGTCCCCGCCAAAAGGTCGCGCGCCCGCCTGAGCGCGCCGGCCCACGCCGGCTCGCGCACGCCCTTGGCCATCCTGGGCAGGCGGGCCAGCTTCGCCCTGGCCTCGGCGCGCACCTGGGCCAGGCGCGCGGGGTCGGCCCTGAGCGCGGCGGCCAGGGCCCGGCGGCGAGCGAAGTCCTCGTCGCTGATGTAGCTTTCGAAGGAGCGCAGGCCGGCCAGCTGGAAGCCGTGGAACTTGAACAGCCGGTAGATCTCCTTGACCCGCTCGATCTCGATGTTGCGCCCGAGGGTGTAGTCCTCGAGGCGCCCGGCCATGGCCAGCAGGGCCGTCTCGCCGAGGCAGGCGTAGGCCGTGCCTGGGGGCAGCCCGATGTCGTAGCCCATGTCCGTGACCCCGGGGATGAGCACCTCGCCGCTCTCGATCACCAGCACGTCGGGGCGCAGGGCGGCCTCGGCGGGGCTGATATCGGGCGGGCGGGCCACGTCGCAGATCACGGCGCCGGGCTTGCAGCGGCTGATGTCAATGATGCGCTGGCCGAAGGCCGAGGTGGCGGTGACGATCAGGTCGCAGGACTCGACCAGGTCCTCGGCGTGGGTGGCGATCGTCACCCTGGCGCCGGGCGTCTCGGCCTCGATCGTGCGCTTGAGCGCGATCAGCTTCTCGGGCTCGATCGAGACCAGGGCCACGTCGCTGATCGCCTGGGCGAGCAGGCGGGCGCAGACCGAGCCGATCGAGCCGGTGGCCCCGATCACCA
>DAOLDO010000253.1:0-8080 GCA_035327325.1 Chloroflexaceae bacterium
GCGGGCCCCTCTCGCGCTCTCCCCGCGCGGGGGGCGCTGCCCCCTCGACCCCCAATTTGGAGCCTCTGCTGGCCTTTTCGCCCCTGCTGCCATGCCTCAGTCCTTAAGGATCGGTACGGGCGCCGGCACCCTCTGACCCGTTGCCGGACACAAGTGAGCCCGGAGCTGTTCTGCGCGGGAGAGCGGTCGGCTGGGGCGCCCACGCGCGCCGGCGCGACCTGAACGGCAGCGCCCACGGGGCATGACCACAAGGATTCTGCGCGGGAGAGCGGTCGGCCGGGACGGTGGGGCCGGCCGGGGCGCCCACGCGCGCCGGCGCGACCTGAACGGCAGCGCCCACGGGGCATGACAACGGGCCGGCGGCACGGCACAGGCATGGCGTTTAGGGTTCAAAGGGCGAAGCCCTTGCGCGGGGGGTGCGGGGGGCCGGCGGCGGCCCCCCGCAGAAAAAGGGGTTGGCAGGGCCGCCCCCTGCCCAGAACGGGTTGGCAGGGCCGCCCCCTGCCCAGGCCAGCGCGCCAGCGCCCCCCTCTTGACACCGCGCCCGCCCGGGCGTACACTCCACAGCCGTGTCGCACCCGTGCATCCAGGGGAGGAGCCCCGCGCATGACTCTTGAGGAGACGATGGCCGACGGCAGGCGCTTCGCCCTGCTCTACGGCACGACGCCGCCGCGGGCCGACGCCCCGCCCGAGCGCGTGGTGGGCGCCGCGACGCGCCTGGCCGAGCGGGTGGCCGGCCTGCCCCTCGACGGGCTGGTGGTCTACGACGTGCAGGACGAGTCGGCGCGCACGACCGAGCCCCGCCCCTTCCCGTTCCTCCCCACCCTCGAGGCGCCCTCCTACGGCAAGCTGCTGCGCGAGCTGACGGGGCGCCCGATCGTCACCTACAAGTGCGTGGCCGCCGAGACCGAGGAGAGCTGGCCGGACTGGCTCGACGCGGCGAGCGAGCGCGACGGGGTACGCTACCTCTCGCTGGTGGGCCTGTCGAGCGCGAAGGACGCGCGCAGCTGCATCTCGCTGTCCAGGGCCTCGGCGATCGCGGCCGCCCACAGGGCCGGCTTCGTGCTGGGCGGCGTCGCGATCGCCGAGCGCCACGGCCCCGGGCGCAGCGAGAGCCGGCGGCTGATGGAGAAGGCCGAGCGGGGCTGCCGCTACTTCATCACCCAGGCGGTCTACGACGCCGGGCCGACCGAGGCGCTGCTGGCCGACTACGCCCGCGACTGCGCGGAGCTGGGCGTCGCGCCGAGGCGGATCGTGCTCGACTTCGTGCCGGTGGGCCGGCCCCAGACCATGACCTTCATCAGGTGGCTCGGGGTGGCCATCCCCGACGCCACGGCGGGGGCCATCCTGGGCGACCCGGCGCCCCTGAGCCGCTCGATCGCGGTCTGCCGGGACATCCTGCGGCGCGTGCTCGACCACCCCTACGCCGACGGGCTGCCCCTCGGCATCAGCGTCGAGAGCGTCTCGATCAACAGGGAGGAGATCGGCGCCACGGTCGAGCTGCTGCACGTCCTGCGCGAGGTGGCGCGGGAGCGCGGGCTGCCGGTGGGCGCGTAGGCGGGGCTACCTGAGGTAGCGCACGGCGAGCACCAGGGTCGCGATGCCGATGATGATCAGGGGCGAGGCCCGGCGCAGCCAGACGAGCACGGGGTCGGCGGCGACGAAAGCCTCGGCCTCGGGGAAGTGGCGGGCGAGGTGGAGCAGGCCGAGGGCGATGATGAAGAGGGTCAGCATCAGGCTGCCGGTGAGCAGCCAGGCGAAGCAGAGCAGGGCGGACGTGCCGATGATCGCCATGTAGGCGGAGCTGTTGCCCTCGGGGGCATCGGGCCGGCGCTTGGCCATGGCCGCTCTCCTCGCGCGCGCTGACGGTGCGTTGGGGGGTACTGAAAGTATACCAGGATCTGGCGGGAAGAGGCCCCCGCGCCGGCCGGGCGCGGGGGTCTCGGCGCGCCCTGGCCCCGGCGCGGCCGACGGGGTAGAATGAGGGGCGGGGTAACGCCGGGCTGCTACAATCCGGTGGCCGCGCCGGGCGCGGGCGCCTGTCCCGCCGCCACACCACCTGGAAGGAGCGTGCTGATGATCGAGGCCCAGGGGCTCAGCAAGGCGTTCGGCGGCTTCCAGGCCGTGCGCGGGGTGGACCTGGAGGTGCGGCCGGGCGAGCTGCTGGCCCTGCTCGGCCCGAACGGGGCCGGCAAGACCACCACGGTGCGTATGCTCGGCGCGATCCTGCGGCCGAGCGGCGGCCGGGCCCGCATCTGCGGGCTCGACGTGGTGGACGAGGCCAGGGCCGTGCGCGGCAAGGTCGGGCTGCTCACCGAGTACCCGGGCCTCTACGGGCGCATGGCCGCGGCCGAGTACCTCGACTTCTTCGGCTCGCTGCTGGGGCTGGACCCGGGGCCGCGCCGGCGCCGGGCCGAGGCGCTGCTGCGCCAGTTCGGCCTGTGGGAGGCCCGCGAGCGCAAGCTCGACGGCTACTCGAAGGGCATGAAGCAGAAGGTGGCCCTGGTGCGGGCGCTGATCCACGACCCGCCGGTGCTGTTCCTCGACGAGCCGACCACGGCGATGGACCCGCAGAGCGCGCGCACGGTGCGCGACGCGATCGGCGAGCTGCGCAACGCCGACCGGGCCATCCTGCTGACCACCCACAACCTGGCCGAGGCCGAGGCCCTGGCCGACCGAATCGCGATCATCAGCGGCGGCCGGATCGTTGCCCTGGGCAGCTTCGCCGAGCTGAGCCGCCAGCTGCTCGGCGCGCCGCTCTACGAGCTGCGCCTCGCGCCCGGCCACCCCGCCGGCCTGATCGCGCCGCTGCTCGACGGCCTGGCCACGGTCGAGGAGGAGGCCGGCGAGGCCCTGCGCTTCCGCGCCGCCGAACCGCACCTGGCCAACCCGCAGATCCTCGCCCGCCTCACCGCCCGCGGCCTGCCCGTGGTCGCCCTGGCGGAGGTGCCGCGCAGCCTGGAGGACGTCTACCTGCGCATCGTGGCCGACCCGGGCGGCGCGGAGGCCGACCGGCACCACGCCCCGCCGCCCGCGCCCGCGGTCGCCCCCGCCGTCCGCCCCGAGCTCGATGCGGTTTGAGGGGCCGGGCGGCGACGGGGGGCGCCCCGACGGGGGCGGGGCCGGGCGACCACATTGGGTCGCCCCAACGGGGGCGCCCCGACGGCGGGGAGCGGGCGTAAGGGCGGCGACGGGGGCGCCCCGACGGCGGGGAGCGGGCGTAAGGGCGGCCCAGCGTGGCCGCCTCACCACACGATGAACACAACTCACATCCTGGCGATCACGCGGCGCGAGGTGCGCGAGATGCTCGGCGACTGGCGGGTGGTCCTGCCGATGGCGCTGCTCACCCTGCTGCTGCCCCAGCTCCTGGTGGCGGCGGCGGGCCAGCTGGTGCGCTTCGTCGAGGACGAGGGGCTGGCGGGGCGACTGGTGCCGTTCGCGGCGCTGCTGGTGGGCTTCGTGCCGGCCAGCTTCTCGCTGATCGCGGCCCTCGAGTCGTTCGTTGGCGAGCGCGAGCGCAACACGCTCGAGTCACTGCTGGCCATGCCCCTGGCCGACGGCGAGCTCTACCTGGGCAAGCTGCTCTCGTCGCTGCTGACGCCGCTGGTATCAAGCCTGCTGGCGATGCTGATCTTTGTGGGGCTGCTGCTGGGCTTCGCCCCGGAGCTGTACGTCGGGGCGTTCGACCTCGGGCGGTTGGCGCTGCTGATCCTGCTGGTGGTCTGCATGGCGGTGGTGATGGTCGCCGGGGCGGTGGTGATCTCGTCGCACATCACGACGGTGCGGGCGGCCAACCTGATGTCGAGCTTCATCCTGCTGCCGATGGCCGGGGTGATGCAGGTGGCGGCGACGCTGATCATCAGCGAGCGCTGGTCGCAGCTGTGGCTTGTGGCCGCGGCCCTGGCCGCGCTCGGCGGCCTGCTCGTGCGCGTCGGCATGCGCTCGTTCAGCCGCGAGGCGCTGCTGGCGCGGGAGCACCGCCAGGGCCAGGTGCGGCTGGGGTGGCCGGGCCGGGTGGGCCCGGGGCGCCAGGCCGACCTGCGCTCGCCGGCGCTGCTGCTGGCCCGGCGCGAGCTGCTCGAGGTGGTGACCGACTGGCGGGTGCTGGTCCCGCTGTTCGCGCTCACGGCGGCCCTGCCGGCGGCCCTGGTGGCGGGCACGGCCTTCGCCGTGGGCTTCGTGGAGAACCGGCGCATTCTGGGGCAGCTGGCGCCATTCGCGGCGCTGCTGGTGGGCTTCGTGCCGGCCAGCTTCGCCCTGATCACGGCGATCGAGTCGTTCGTGGGCGAGCGCGAGCGCAACAGCCTCGAGTCGCTGCTGGCCATGCCGGTGAGCGACCGGCAGCTCTACGCCGGCAAGCTGGTGGCCGCGCTGCTGGTGCCCCTGGCGGGCAGCCTGGCCGCGCTGCTGATCTTCCTGGGCCTGCTGCGCCTGGCCTTCCCCGACCTCTACGCGATCGGCATGGGGCCGGGCGTGCTGCCCCTGCTGATGCTGATGATCGCGGCGATCTGCCTGCTCATGGTGGCGGGCGCGGTGGTGATCTCGTCCCACACCAGCAGCATCAGGGCGGCGACGCTGCTCGCCTCGGCGGTGCTGGGGCCCCCGGCCGTGGCCATCCCGCTCCAGGTGCTGCTCTTCATCGCCCAGCGCTACGACGTGCTCTGGTACGCCCTGGCGGCCTTCGTGTTGATCGCGGTGGCCCTGATCCGCAGCGGGCTGGCCAGCTTCAACCGCGAGGAGATCCTCTCGCGCGAGCACGAGGAGCTGAGCCTGGCCAGGGTCGGGGCCACCTTCGGGCGCTTCTTCCGCGAGCACCGGCCGGCGGGGGCGCCCCCGGCGAGCTACGCGGGCCTGCCCTTCTCGCCCTGGCGCTTCTACCGGCGCGAGCTGCCGGCCCTGCTGGGCGAGCTGCGCCTGCCCCTGGCCTGCGCCCTTGTGGCCGCGCTGGCCGGGCTCGCCTTCGGCGCGGCCCTGGGGCAGGGCCGGGTGATGGCCGGGGTGGGGGGCGGCCTGGCCGGCGGGGCCGACCAGATCCTCGCCGGGCTGGGCAGCCCGCCGCCGCCCTCGCCGCAGCTCGCCGCCCAGATCTTCCTCAACAACCTGCGGGTCTCGCTCCTGTCCAACCTCTTCTCGGCGGCCAGCTTCGGCGTCTTCGCCTTCCTGGTGCCGGCCGTGGCCTTCGGGCAGGTGGGCCTGTTCGCCAGCAGGCTTGCCGCGAGGGGCGGGGGGTGGGGCGAGCTGGGCGACGCGAGCCCGCTGCAGTTCGTGCTGGCCTACGTCGTCCCCCACGGGCTGGTGGAGCTGCCGGCCTTCGTGCTGAGCGCGGCCCTCGGGCTGCGCATCGGCGCGGCGCTGCTGGCACCGCCCCCGGGCTTCACGGCGGGGCAGAACCTGCTCTGGGCCCTGGCCGCCTTCGCCAAGGTCTGGCTGCTGGTGCTCGTGCCGCTGATCGCCCTCGCCGCCCTGATCGAGGGGCTGGTGACGCCGCGGGTGATCGTGGCCCTGTACGGGGGGTGAGGGCCGGCCAGGGCTGCGTCCAGGCGATCCCGACGGGCTGCCGCCCCCAGGCCGGGCGACCACGTGGGGCCGCCCGTACCTGCCCATGGCGGGCGTACGGGCGGCCCCACGTGCGTTCAGCATCAGGAGGGCTATGTCGCGCCGCTAGCTCGCGTCGAGCAGGTAGGCGGGCGCCCACCAGTAGTCGAAGAGGTGGCGGCGGGCGACGCGGGCGAACCCGGCGGCGCGCAGGTCGTCCTCCCAGGCGGCGATGGGCTGCTCGTAGTTGGTGCGGGCGGCGGTGGGGTCGAAGTTGCCGAAGAAGACGGGCATGAGGAAGCCCTGGGCCACGAGCGCCCCATCGCCCGCGTACTCGGCGAGGCCCAGCTCGTAGCGGGCGGCGATATGGGCGACGCGGGCGGGGTCGAGGCCCGCGGCGAGGGCCGGGGCGTCGAACTCGGCGACCAGGAGGCGGTCGGCGTGGGCGCGGAGCCAGGCCAGGGCGGCCCGGCGGTCCTCGGGGGTGAGGGACTGGAGGCTGAACGTGGCCTGGGCGAGCTCCCAGCGGGCGCGGGCGCGCTCAGCGAACTGGAGCACGCCCATGGGGAAGGCGCGGAAGGGGACGCCGCGCTCGGCGAGGGCGGCGGTGGCGCGGCCGAGCATCGGCGCCGACGGCTCGACCAGATCGACGCGGGCGACGCCCGGGGTGAGGGCGGGCAGGAGGGCCATGCCGTCGCCGACGCCCACATCGAGCAGCGCGAGGGCCCTGTAGGGGGTGTAGGCATTGGCCAGGGCGGCGCTGACGGCGGCGTAGAGGGGCAGGTTGCCGCCGCCGCGGATAAAGGCGCCGAACGCCTCGCCGCCGGCGTAGACGCCCTCGCCACCGCCGGTGGCGAGCCGCTCGAGGTAGGCCGCGGCCTCGGCGGCGAGGAGGCTGGCGGGGTCGGCGGCGCTGGCGCGGCGGGCGGCCTCGGCGGCGCGCCCGAGGTCGCCGGCGGCGAAGGCGGCGACGGCGGCGGTGAAGGAAGGCCAGGCGGCGTCGTGCATGGGCTGCTCCGTGGGCGTGGCGGGCGGCGCGGGGGCGGCCCTGCCGGGCTGTAGCTTGGCGGGGGCGGCCCTGCCACCCGCTTTCTGTGGGGGGCCTGCCGCCAGGCCCCCACGCCCCCCGCCGCGAGGGCTTCGCCCCTCGGCCCCGAAGAGACGCCCCGCCGGGGCGTCTCTACGGGGCGCGCCCCTATGGCGTCGCGGACGCGCCGCCGGCCGGGTGGCAGCCCACGCAGTCGGCGCTCTGGCCGCCCGTGGCGTGGGCGACGGCGAGCTGGCCCTGGCGGGCGTAGTCAATCGACTCGCCGAGGATGCGCGCGGCCTCCTGGTCGGCGTGGAAGCCCATCGAGTTCTCGGCCGAGATGAAGTCGAGGCGCCACTGGGCCTTGCGCTGGAGGGCCTGGGCCTCGGCGAGGGCCTCGGGGGGCACGCCCGCGGCCAGGGCGGCCTCGATGTCGGTGATCAGGGCCGCCACCGCCTCCTCGGCGCGGTGCATCAGCCCTTGGGTGCGATCCTGGATGGTCTCGACGCGCCTGGTCAGCTCCTCGGCGTCAATATTGTGGCAGGTCTGGCAGGCGGTGGCGCCCGCGAGGAGCGGGCTACGCACCTGGTGGTCGGTGATCTTGACCGCGCCGTCGCGCCTGTAGGCCATGTGGCAGTCGGCGCAGGCCACGCCGCTCTGGGCGTGGATGCCCTGGCTCCACAGCTCGAACTCGGGGTGCTGGGCCTTCAGCGCGGGGGCCTTGGAGAGGGCGTGCTCCCAGTCCTTGTGCCCCACCTCGTCGTAGTAGGCCTCCATCTGCTCCATCTTCAGGCCGTTGTGCCAGGGGTAGGTCAGGTACTTCTCGGGGCCCTTGAAGTAGTACTCGACGTGGCACTGGCCGCAGACGAAGCTGCGCATCTCCTGGCGCGAGGCCCAGGTGTTGGGGTCATAGACACCCTGGCCGCCCTCGTTGCGCCAGCGCTCGATGCTGGGCAGGTGGGGCACGGGGTCGTCGGACTGGGCCAGGGCCTGCACGCCGTCGAGGAAGCCGGGCCGCGTGATCCGCAGGGCCATCGTGTCGGGGTCGTGGCAGTCCATGCAGGTCACGGGGTGCTCGACCAGCAGCGTCGCCTCGGTGTAAGGCATCTGGTTGACCAGCTCGAAGCCGCGCTGGATCGCGGCCTGGCGGTCATCGGGCGAGACCCCGTCGGCGACGCCCTGCTCGTAGTAGGCCGGGAGCACCGAGGCGTGGCAGTGGAGGCAGGTGCCGGGCTGCTTGAACTGGTGCACGCGCTCGGTCTCGCGCTGGTCGCTGAGCATAAAGGCGTGGCCCCGGTCCTCGCGGAAGTCCACCGAGAAGGGGTAGCCGGCCCAGATCGTGCGCCAGACCTCGTAGACGCCGTCGATCTTCGAGATCGCCTCGCTGCCGCCGTAGCGGGTGCGGGCGACGTCGGCGGTGCGCACGTAGCCGTCGTACTGGCGGGGGAAGTTCTGGCCCCAGACCGCGGGGTCCTCGGTCTCCTCGCTCAGCTCGACGACGCGGAACACGTCCTGGCG
>DAOLDO010000254.1:0-8070 GCA_035327325.1 Chloroflexaceae bacterium
CCGCTGGAGCCTCAGGGCCGCCCGCCGCGTGATCCCGATCTCGCGGGCGACGAAGGACGACCTGGTGCGCCACTACGGCGCCGACCCGGCGCGCATCGCCGTCGTGCACCACGGGCTGAGCGCCGGCTTCCGGCCGAGCGACGACCCGGCGGCCCTCGCGCGGCACGGGCTGGAGAGGCCCTACTTCCTCTACGTGGGCACGCTGCAGCCGCGCAAGAACCTCGAGCGCCTGATCGAGGCCTACGCCACGGCCGCGCAGCTGCTGGGAAATGCCGTTGCGGCGGGCGGCGGGCCCGCCCCGGGGCGGCCTGAAAGAATCCCTGGCCCCGGGCCCTCGGCCCCCTGGCCCCAGCTAGCGATCGCGGGGCGGCGCGGCTGGCTCAGCCAGGCGATCGAGCGCAGGGCCGCGCAGCTCGGCGTCGCCGACAGCGTGCGCTTCCTCGGCTACGTGGACGACGGCGACCTGCCGGCCCTGCTCAGCGGCGCCACGGCCTTCCTCTTCCCCTCGCTCTACGAGGGCTTCGGCATGCCCGTGCTCGAGGCCATGGCCTGCGGCGCCCCCGTGCTCACCAGCACCACCTCGGCGCTGCCCGAGGTCGCGGGCGACGCGGCGCTCCTGGTGGACCCCGCCGACACCGCCGCCATCGCCCGTGGCATCGCCCGCCTGGCGGCCGACCCCGGCCTGCGCGCCGACTTGCGGGCCCGCGGGCTGGCGCGGGCGGCCCGGTTCACGTGGGAGCGCTGCGCGCGCGAGACGCGGGAGGTGCTGCTCGGGGCGCTGGGCTAGGGGGTTCGCCAGGGGGCGGCCCTGCCACCCCGTCTTCGCAGGGAGGGCCGCCGCCGGCCCTCCCTGCACCCTCCCGCGCGGGGGCTCCGCCCCTCGACCCCGAATGCGCTAGCTCTGCCGTGCCGCCGGCCCGTTGTCATGCCCCGTGGGCGCTGCCGTTCAGGTCCCCCCGGCGCGGATTGGCGCCCTGGCCGACGTAAACTCCCGGCTACACCAGGCTGTGTGCCAGCTGTCCGGCAAGGCGCCCCCTGGTCGCGCACGGCCCGGCAGCGCCCCCCAACCGCGCCAGGGGCCGCGCCGGTCCTTGAGGAATGAGGCATGACAACGGGCCAGGTGGCATAGCACAGCTGGCGCCCATTGGGGGTCCCGGGGGCGCTGCCCCCGGGCGCGGGGGAGCGGGAGAGGGCCGGCGGCGGCCCCCTCGCAAAAAACGGGGGCCGGGGGGCGCCAGCCCCACACGGGGGAGCGGGAGGGGCCGCCGCGGCCCTATGGTATACTCTACCATCGGTTCGCCCCTGCGAGGTGCCCCCATGAGCGACGCCCTGCGCGACGAGCTCGTCGCCCTGACCTGTGACCTGGTGCGCATCGAGTCGGTGGCCGACCGGCCCGACCAGCTCGCCGCCGTCATTGACTACGCCGCGGCCTACCTGGCCGACGTACCCGGCCTCTTCGTCGAGCGGAGCGAGGCCGGCGGCAAGCCGGCCCTGGTTGTCGCTCTGCGCGACACGCGCGCGCCGGCCCTGATGCTCAACGGCCACCTCGACGTGGTGGTGGGCCGGCCCGAGCAGTTCGCCCCCGAGGTGCGCGACGGCCGGATCTACGGGCGCGGCAGCCAGGACATGAAGGGCAGCTGCGCGGTCATGCTGCGCCTGATCCGCGACCTGGCGGCCCTGCCCGAGCGCCCCGACGTGGGCTTCCAGCTCGTCACCGATGAGGAGATCGGCGGCGCCGAGGGCACTGGCCGCCTGCTGGCCGAGGGCTGGCGCTGCGGCTTCATGCTCTGCCTCGAGCCCACCGACATGGGCGTGCTCTTCGAGCACAAGGGCGCCCTGTGGGTCGAGCTGCGGCTGCCCGGGCGGCCCGCCCACGGCTCGCGCCCCTGGGACGGGCACAATCCCGTGGGCGACCTGGCCCGCGGCCTGGCGGCCCTCGACGCCCGCTTCCCCATCCCCGACGGCCCCAACAGCTGGCAGACCACGGTGACGCCCACGCACGTGCAGACGGGCGCCGGCTCGCGCAACCAGGTGCCGCCCGGCGCGAGCGTCACCTTTGACATTCGTTACACCGCCGACACCACGCCCGAGGCGATCCAGGCGACCCTGGCTGAGTGCTTCCCCACGGCCGAGCTGGTCGTGGGGTCGTGCGGGCCCGGCCTGCGCACCGACCCCGAGCACCCCGAGGTCTGCCGGGTGGCCGACCTGCTCGCCGAGCGTCTCGGCCGGCCGCCCCGCTTCTACCGCGAGCACTTCGCCACCGACGCCCGCTACTACACCAGCGCCGGCATCCCCGCCGTCTGCGTCGGCCCCGTCGGCGCCGGCCTCCACTCCGACGAGGAGTGGGTGGCGATCGACAGCCTGCTCGACCTCCACGCCGTGCTCACGGCGTACATTCTGTCAAGCTGATACGCCGGGGAGAGCCGGGCTCTCCCCTGGCCCCCGAAGGACTATGCTCTACGCCCTCCAGACCCTCCCCGGCCTCGGCCAGCTCGCCTGGCGCGAGGCCGAGCGGCGGCTGCCGGCGAGCGACGACAGCGGCCCCAGGCTGGTGGGCCACAAGGCCGTCCCCGGCCGCAACGACCTGGTGCTCTTCGCCCACAGGGGCGGGCCGCGGCCCCTGCTCGCCCTGCGCAGCAGCGAGGACGTCTTCGCCGTGGCGGCGCGGGCCTTCCGGGTCGCGCCCGACGAGCGGGGCCTGCGCCAGATCTACGCGGCGGTGCGCAACAGCGAGGACGTCGGCCCGGCCCTCGAGGCGTGGCGCCGCGCCACGGGCAAGCGCACCCAGGGCGGCAGCTTCCGCGTGATCGCGCGCACCGTGGGCCGCCAGAAGTTCCTGCGCCGCGACGTGGGCCGCGCCGTGGCCGACGCCGTGAAGGGCGGCTGGCCCGGCCGCTGGGCGCCCGTCGAGGACGACGCCGACCTCGAGGTCTGGGCGACCCTGGTCGAGGGCGAGCTGCTCTGCGCCCTGCGCCTCTCGGACGCCTCGATGCGCCAGCGCGGCAAGGCGCGCCACCTGCCGGCCAGCCTGCGCCCGGCCCTCGCCGCCGCGCTGGTGGCCCTGACCGACCCCGACCCCGACGACCTGTTCCTCGACCCGATGGCGGGCGCCGGCACCATCCTGGTCGAGCGGGCCGCCGCCGGCCCCTTCGCCGAGCTCCACGGCGGCGACGTGAGCGCCGAGGCCCTCGGCGCCATGCGCGAGAACCTGCGCGGCGTGGGCGGCCAGGTCCACCTGAGCCGCTGGGACGCCCGGCGCCTGCCCTTCGAGGACGGCGCGGTGGACAAGGCGGCGGTCAACCTGCCCTTCGGCAAACAGGTCAGCGACGAGGCCCAGCTGCCCGACCTGTACCGGGCCGTGCTGGCCGAACTGGCCCGCGTGCTGCGCCCCGGCGGGCGCCTGGTGGCCCTCACCGGCGACCCGCGCCTGCTCGAGGCGGCCCGCGCAGGGGCCGCCCGGGCCCTCAGGCCCGGCCCGCGCCACCGGGTGATCGTACTCGGGCAGCCCGCGACGATCTGCGAATACACCCGCCAGTAGGGGCTGAGCGGCCCGCTCAGCCCGCCCGCTACACCGGCCCCAGCCGCCAGTCCAGCGGCGGCTGGCCCCGCTCCTCAAGGGCCGCGTTGGCCCCGGAGAAGGGCTTGCTGCCGAAAAAGCCGCGCCGCGCCGAGAGGGGCGAGGGGTGGGCCGCCCGCAGCACGGCGTGGCGCGTCTCGTCCACGAGGGCCGCCTTCTTCTGCGCGGGGGCGCCCCAGAGCAGGAACACCACCGGGCGGGGGCCGGCGCTCACCGCCCCGATCACCGCGTCGGTCAGCCGCTCCCAGCCGCGCCCCCTGTGCGAGTTGGCCTCGCCGGCGCGCACGGTCAGCACGGCGTTGAGCAGCAGCACGCCCTCGCGCGCCCAGTCGGCCAGGTGGCCGTGGCCGGGCGGCTCGAGGCCCAGGTCGTCGCGCAGCTCTTTGAAGATGTTGATCAGCGAGGGCGGCGGCGGCACGCCAGGCCGCACCGAGAAGGCCAGCCCGTGGGCCTGCCCGGGCCCGTGGTAGGGATCCTGCCCGAGGATAACCGCCCGCACCCGCCCGGGCGGCGTCAGCTCGAGCGCGCTGAACGTCTCGCTCTCCGGCGGGTAGACGGTGTGGGCCGCGCGCTCGGCGGCCACGAAGGCTGCCAGCAGCTCGACGTAGGGCTGCGCCAGCTCGTCCCCAAGGGCCCCGCGCCAGCTCGCCGGGATCGCCAGGCTCGCCATGAGCGTCTCCGCTGGCCCCGGCCAGGGTGGCCGGGGCTTTCCCTCTGCGGCAAGTCCCGCGCCAGGGCGCGCCCCCTACGCCCCGTCCAGCAGCTCGCGGAGCAGCCGGTCGTCGCGGCGCGCCTCGATCAGCTCGACCCGGCGGCGGATCATCAGCGTCTTCAGCACCGTCTCGTCGTCGGCCTGCACCTCGTCGCGCACCGCCAGCCCGTGGATGGCCGCGAGCTGGACCAGGCGCCGGCGCAGCACGGCGTCCACCTCGCGGGCCGCCTCGCGCGAGGCGCCGAGCAGCTCCTTCACCGCCTCCAGGCCGAGGGCCAGGCACTCCACCTCGGTCAGGGCGGTGACGGTGGCGCTGCGCCGGCCCCGGCCGAGGGCGCCGATCTCGCCGAAGAACTGGCCCTCGGCGAGCCGCGCCAGGGGCTCGGCCCGCCCGCCCTCGCGGCGGCTCACCTCGACCTGCCCCCGGCTGATCACATAGAGCGCGTCGGCCGGGTCGCCCTCGCGGAAGATCGTCGCGCCCGCGGCGAAGCGCACCGGCCGCGCCTGCGCCGTCGCCGCCACCAGCAGGTCCTCGCGCAGGCGCGGCAGGGCCCGGGCGAGCCACTCGTCGTAGACGTAGCGCGACTGGGTGGCGAAGGCGGCCAGCATCGGCACCAGCACCACCGTGTTGTAGACGAAGTGCAGGTTGATCCGGTTCGGCAGCAGGCCGTTGAGCCAGCCGTCGCGCCCGGCCAGGGTCCCCAGCAGGCCGTCGTGGCCGAGCAGCCCCGCCTGCACCCCCGCGCCGTCGGGGATGGCGCACAGGCCGAAGACCGTGCCCCCGGCCCTGTAGGTGGCCGGGTCGAACAGGTACATCCCGAACAGGAAAATGTGCTCGACCTGGTGCAGGGCCGCCGCGGCGACCGCCAGGGTCAGCCAGATGTTCCTGACCTGGCGGAAGTGCCAGCGGATCGCGACCGTGGCCGCCAGCACCAGCCCGTCCCACACGAAGTGGACGAGCTCGCGGTCCAGGGCGCCGAAGACGCCGTGGGCGGCGCCGCACCCCGGCCCGTTCCAGCTCCACCCGACGCAGCCCTGGGCCGGGTCGTCAATCGTGGCGAACTGAACCAGCTGGGCGATGTGTTCGCCGAAGTGGCCGAGCTGCAGCACCACGAAGGCCAGAAACAGGGCCATGAAGCCGTAGTGCCGGCTGCTCCAGACGATGTTGCCCAGGAAGAGGGGCAGCCACGGGACGAGGGCCAGCAGGGCGATGACCCAGAGGGGCCAGCCGAGCAGCAGGGCGGTCCCAACCAGCAGCGCCGCGACCAGCGCGGTCAGCACGATCTTCTCGATCTGCCAATCGCGCCCGCGGGCGAGCCGCGCAATCTGCGAGACCATGACCTATATTCCTCTCCGCCGGCCCCGCCCGGCGGGCTGTTGAAGCTGTTCGTGGGCACCGGTGCCCACGCCGGCGAGTATCGCACGCCGGCGGCGCAAAAAGATCGTCTGTGCGCCCGATCCGAAAAGGGCCCAGCAGGCGTTTATGGCCGCTCCCGCGCCGCGGTGAATTCGCGCGCCTTGCCATCAGGGGCCCGGTGTGCTACCCTGCGCCGCGTCCGGGATGAGGCCCGAGCCCGGCGCCCACCTGCACCCGCCCCCGACCGCCGCAGAGGAGCGCGACCGATGAGCGACCAAGAGCAGAACCCCCAGGATGACGCGCCCTTCGACCTGGAGCGCGAGCCACTCGACCAGCCCCCGGCCTTTGAGCACGACTGGGGCGGCGACGGCAGCGACCCGCTGCGCCCCGTGCGCGCCCACGTGCTCGCCGCGCTCCAGCCGCCGTCCGGCCCCTACCCCGAGCCCGTGGCGGCCCTCGCCACGCTCGGCGACGAGGAGGCCGAGGACGTCGAGGAGCGCCGCCAGGCCCTCGGCATCGGCCAGGAGCACGTCGCGGACCTGGCCCGTATGGCCCGCGACCGCGCCCTCTACACCGCCGACAGCGACCAGCCCCAGGTCTGGGCGCAGAACCACGCCCTCCGCGCCCTCGCCGAGCTGGACCCCGCCCCGGTGGTCGCCGACCTTCTCCCGCTGCTCGACCTCGAGGACGACTTCCTGCCCACGCTGCTCGAGCCGGTCTTCGCCCGGGCGGGCGAGCCGGCCATCGCGCCACTCACGGCCTACCTCGCCGACCGCTCACGCTGGGCCTGGGGCCACTCGTTCGCCTCCAGCGCCCTCCAGGAGATCGCCAAGGCCCACCCCGAGCTGCGCGGCCAGGTCGTCGCGGCCCTCAGCGCGGTGCTCGAGGCGGCCGAGGACTACGCCGAGCCCGCGGTCACCGGGGCGATGGACAGCCTGGTCGATCTCGAGGCCGTCGAGGCGCTGCCCCTCATCCGGCGCGCCTTCGAGCTCGACAAGGTAGACCCCATGATGCGCGGCCCCTGGGGCGAGATCCTCGCCGACCTTGGCCGCGAGCCCGACCCGGACGACCCGCTGGTCGAGCGCTCGCAGCGGCGCTACGAGGAGGAGCGGGAGAAGTATAAGCGCGCCGACATCGCCCCCGAGCTCAGGCGGGCGGTCGCCGCGCAGCAGGCCGAGCGCGCCCAGGCCCAGGCCCGCGTCGCCGCGCAGAAGCGCAAGCAGGACCAGGCCCGCAAGGCGAAGAACAAGCGCAAGGCCGCCTCGGCCGCCCGCAAGGCCAACCGCAAGAAGCGCAAGTAGCGGATTCGACCGGACTGCTCAGACGAGGCCCTCGCGCCGCCACTCGGCCTCGAGCTCGGCCGCGCCCGCGGCGCCGTCGCGGTGCAGGATCTCGCTCGCCAGCTCGCGCTCGGCGCCGGCGGCCTGGACCATCACCAGCGTCCCGCCCCGCCGGATAAACTCCTCGTAGACGTGGGCGTCGTTCTGGCTGATGCCGGCCCACGCGAGGGCGCCGAGCACGCCGCCGCCCACCGCGCCGGCCCCCGCGCCGACCACCATGGTGGCGCCCGCCCCGCCCAGGGCCGCCGCCAGCGGGCCCGCCAGCAGCACCGGGCCGATGCCGGGAATGGCCACGACGATCATGCCGACCAGGGCGCCGAGGGCCCCGCCGAGCAGGCCGCCGCCTACGGCGCCAATAGCCAGATCCTCGACGTGCTCGACGTCGCTCCCGACGATCTTCACGTGCCCGGCCTCGGGGCTGCCCGGGCCGATCAAGCTGATCCGCTCCCGTGGGAAGCCCCGCCCGATCAGGTCGGCGATGGCGCGCTCGGCGTCGGCTGGAGTGTAGAAGATGCCTCTGACTGTCTGTGTCATTGACGGTCCTCCTGTCCTCGCTCGAAATCCGCCTCGTCCTGCCCCCCACCCGGGTGGCCGGCGCGCTCGCCGAGCTCACTGGTGCGCCGAAGCCGCCCCTCGCGACCGAGGGGCGGGCGAGCAGATGCCGGACGCCGCGTGTGGGTCCACTATACGAAAAACGCCGGCGCGGCTCAAGTGCAAGTGTCGCAACCGGGCCGCGCCGGCGCCCGTGGCGAGCCGCCGCCTCGCGGCCGGCGCGCTACGCCCTCGTGCCCGGCCCCGCGGCTCGCCGGACGGCCGCGCCGCCAAGCAGCGCGGCAGCGGCCAGGCCGGCCAGCCCGCTTAGCGGCGGGCCCCCGCCCGACCCCGCCGTGGGCAACCCCGGCGAGGGCGCAGCCGGCGCGGCTGTCGTCGCGGGAGCCGCCTCGGTCGGGGCGATCGGCGCCTCGGTCGGGGCGGTCGGCGCCTCGGTCGGTGCAGGCGGCGCCTCGGTCGGGGCGGTCGGCGTTGGCGCGGCCTCCCCCTCGTCTTGCTCGGCCCCCTCGTCGCCCTGCTCAACGGCCACGGT
>DAOLDO010000255.1:0-8028 GCA_035327325.1 Chloroflexaceae bacterium
CGTCCTCGGCCAGGGTGAACAGCTCCTCGAACTGGTCAATCACCAGCAGCAGCTCGCCCTCCTCCGGCGGAAGCACCAGCCGGGCGGATCGCAGCAGCCCGCGGTGGTCGGCCCGCAGCAGTGTGTGCAGATCCTCGGCCTCGATCCCGGCCGGCGCGACGCGCCGCAGCGCGGCGGCCAGCTCGGCGAGGGGCTGGGCGCTGGGCAGCAGGTCAACGATGTACCACTGCTCCGAGCCCTGAAGCGCGCCGGCGCGCAGGGCCGGCACCAGCCCCGCGCGTACAACCGACGACTTGCCGCTCCCGCTCGGCCCGATTACAGCCAGGAAGCGACACAGTTCGCCGCTCTCGCCCATGCGCGCCAGCAGCTGCTGGACGAGCGCCTCGCGCCCGAAGAAGTCCGCGGCGTCGGCCTCCGCAAAGGGCCGCAGGCCCTTGAAGGGGGTGTCCGCGTCGGGCAGGTCGAGCACGACGGTGGGCGTTGCGGCGACGAGCCGTTGGGGCGCCGCCGCCGGCAGCGCGGGTTGTCGCTCGCCCAGTATCTCCCGCAGCTCGGCCACCAGGGCCCGCACCTCCGGGTAGCGCGCGCTCGGCACCTTCGCGGTCGCCCGTTGGATGACCCTGTCGAGGGCGGGCGGGAGACCGGCGCGCCGCTCAGCCAGCGGAGGCACGGCGGCGTTAAGGTGCTGTTGAATGTACGCTACCGGGGTTGGGCCTTCGAACGGCCGCCGGCCGGTCATCAGCTCGTAGAGCAGCACGCCCAGGGCGTAGATGTCGGTCTGCGGGCTCACCGGCTCGGCGCGGATCTGCTCTGGCGAGGAGTAGGCGGGCGAGCCGACAAACGCCCCCGCGAAGGAAAGCGCCCCCGGTGGGCGGGCCAGATCCTTGGCAATGCCGAAGTCGGCGACATAAACATTCTGGTCCTCGTCGAGCAGGATGTTCGCGGGCTTGAGGTCGCGGTGGATCACCCCGGCCCGATGGGCCACGTGCAGGGCCGCGCCGATCTGCTCGATCAGCCGCAGCGTATCGCCGATGGGTGGGGGGCCCTGCCCGAGCAGGGCGTGGAGCGAACCGCCGCGTAGCAGGCGCATGACGAGGTAGGCGACTCCTGGCTCGCGCCAATAGTCGTAGAGCGGCACGATGTGGGGGTGCTCCAGGCGGGCCACCAGCTGGGCCTCGGCCTCGAAGCGGCGCACGAAGTCGGGGTGGTCGGCGAGCTGGGGCAGGACGATCTTGACCGCCACCTCGCGCTCGACCACCGGCTGCACCGCCCTGTAGACCGCCCCGAACCCGCCCGCGCCGATGCGCTCGGCGAGCTGGTAGCCGCGGATCTCGCGCCCGCTCAGGTCGGCCGCGCCGATCTCCTCGGGGGCCAGGGGCGGCGTGCGCGGCGAGGGGGTGCCGGCCCGACCCTCGGGCGCGACGCTGCGCGCCTGGCGGATAAAGGCCGCCCGCTCGTCGGGGGCGATGCCGATGGCCACGGCAAGGCGCTCGGCGATCTGCTGGGAGGCGCGCATATCGCCCGCCTCGATCTTGCGGATCGTGACCGCGGCGCAGCCGACGCGACGGGCGAGCTCCTCCTGGGTCAGGTCGAGGGCGCGCCGGCGCTCGCGCACCTGCCGGCCAAACGGCTGCTCCTGAGGCATCGCTGGCGCTCCGGGGTGGACGGGTAATGGGCCTAACAATAGCACCGCCCGCGCGCCTTGGGAAGAGCGAGCCGCGCCCTTTATCGCTTCTGTTATCGCTTGTTTAGAAGGGTAAAGAAAGCCTATCGCTCGCTTTATCGCTCCGCCCCTTCCCGCAACCCTCGCCGTCTGCTTCACTACAGGCGAGGGGCCACGCCGAGCACAGCGACAAGGAGCGACGCGATGAAACAGTGGAGCATTGGCGACCGGGAGTTTAGCGAGCGGGTCGGCGCGCAGCACGCTCGCTACCAGGAGCTGCGCAGGCGGAGTGACGAGGCGCGCATGATCGAGGCGGCGTACGGGCCGCGGCCCACGGCGGCGCGGTGGGTCTGGGGCTGGCTTGGAGCGTTCACAAGGAGGCTGCTGGTGGGAGGCGAACAGCGAGCGATGACGGGGCGGGCACGCGGGTTCACGCTGATCGTTCTGCTGACGCTGCTCCTGGTGCCGATGGCTGCCGGCCACCCGCGGACGGCCGGGGCCGTCCACGACGGCAACGGCGGAACGATCTGGGTGACAAACCGGGACCGCAACGAGGTGGCGGTCTTCGCCGCCGCGGACGGGACGCTGCTCGCGACGATTCCGGTCGGCGGGGAGCCGATCGGCATCATCAGCCCGCTGGGCTCGGGCCGGGTCTATGTGACGAACGAGGCCGGCAACAGCGTCTCCGTGATCGACATGCGCCGTCTGGAAGTGGTCAAGACCATCCCCACGGGCCCGCGGCCGCACCACATGGCGTCCAGCCAGAACGGCCACTTCGTCTACTTTGGCGAGTTTGGCACCAACAAGGTCGGCGTGATCGACACGCGCAGCGACACCCTGGTCGCCGAGTACGTGGCCGGGCCGCCCACGGCGCGCACCCACGCTGTGGCAGTCAGTCGCGACGGCAAGCTGCTGCTCGCCACCAACGACGTGGCCAACACCCTGGTTGCCCTCGACGCGGCGACCGGCGAGCAGCGTTGGAGTCTGGACCTGGGCAGCTTCCCCTACGAGGCGGCGATCGACGCCACCGGCAAGGTCGCCTACGTCTCGCTGCGGCGGGCGAACAAGGTGGTGGCGATCGATCTGGAAAGCCAGCGGGTCTACGGCGAGTCGGCGGTGGGCACCGAGCCGGTGACGCTGCAGCTGTCCTCGAACGGCAAGCTCCTGGCGGTGGCCCTGCGCACCAGCCCGGCGGCCCTGGGCCTGATGGACACGACGACGGGCGCGGTCGAGCGCGTCGCCCTGCCCGGCCCCGCGGGGCACAACTGGCTCTCGCCGGGCGCGCACACCTCCTATGTCGCCGTCGAGGGGGGCAACGCGGGCGTGGCAGTGGTTGACCACGCGACAAAGCAGGTGACGGTCTACCCCTACCCTGGCGGCGGCCGCCCTCACGGCGTCTTCTTCGCCCCGGGCGCCAGGTAGACGCCCGTGTGGCGCTGCTCCAAGGGGCGGTGCCACATCTCCACTGCGCCTATAGACAGTGGGCGGCGTGACACAGACTGGAAGGCAAGGCTGAAGAAAGGCTCACTCCGCTTGACGGTCGCTGCGGACCTCACCCCCGCCTCGCGTTGCTCGGCGCCCCCTTCCCGCCCCCGCAGCAGCTCCTGCGTCGGGGGGAGAGGGGGCCAGGGGTGAGGTCTGCGGCGGCGCGGAACTGTTAAGCGCCCACGAACCATGTGTGCGCCCTCACCCCGCAACCCTCGCCACGCTGCTCCAGCCCAAGACCCTGCTCACGCTACGACCCAAGGGCGGGCTGCCGATGCTGGTGGAGCCGCGCTGAGGCCGCCGTCCGCCCAGATATCATCTGGTTGTCATCCCCGGGGGCGCCGCATCGCGTATACTGCCCCCTGTCAGGAACCCCCAGGCGATGCTCATCAGCCCCTACCAGGCCCGCGCCCCTGGCAGCGCGCGGCGTGCTACGAACGGCTCGGACTATGCCCGCTCGCACCCTTTGCGCCCTGGCCCTGCTCGGCCTGCTCCTCCTGGCCGCCCTCCCCGCCGCGCCCCCGGCCCAGGCCCAGGACCTGCCGTGGCAGAACAAGGGCGCCCCCTTCGGCGTCGTCGCCGCCCTCGGCAACCGCGTGCGCGCCGACGAGATCCCGGCCGCTGTCGCGCTCATGCGCGAGGCCGGCGTCCAGTGGCAGCGCGAGGAGATCTTCTGGGACCGGGTGCAGCAGGAGCCCGGCGGCCCCTACGACTGGGACGGTGACGGCAGCGGCTTCTACAACTACGACCTGGCGATCGGCGCGCAGGCCGCGGCGGGCATCAACATGCTGGGCCTGCTCGACTACAACCCCGCCTGGTTCAAGGGCAAGAACCCGCGCCCCGAGGAGTGGATCGCCGACTGGGGCGACTTCGTCTACAACGCCGTCGCCCGCTACGGCCGCGAGCGGGGCCAGATCAAGTACTGGGAGCTGTGGAACGAGCCCAACCTGGCCGCCTCGGGCTACGAGAGCGGGCTCTACACCGTGGCCGACTTCGTGCGCATCCTCGAGGTCGGGCGGGCCGCGGCCCTCGCCGCCGACCCCGAGGCCAAGATCGTCATGGGCGGCCTGTCGAGCATCTGGAGCGAGCCGCCCTCGCCGCATCACTACGACTACTTCGACTACCTCGAGCAGGTCGGCCGCCTCGGCGGCTGGGCCCACGTGGACGTGATCGCCATCCACCCCTACCGCCCCGACGCCCCCGAGGGCGACGCCTGGCGCCGCGACCAGTCCCTCACCTTCGGCCAGGAGATGCGGCGGCTCGACGGCATCCTGCGCGCCTTCGGCCCGAAGCCCGTCTGGCTCACCGAGCTGGGCTGGTCTACCAACGTCGGCTGGCCCGGGGTGGACCCCGACACCCAGGCGTTCTTCCTGGTGCGGGCCTACCTGCTCGCCATCGCCCACCCCAGCGTCGAGAAGATCTTCTGGTACGACTTCCGCAACGACACCTGGCCCACAGCGCCCTACGAGCGCCCGTTCTACGAGCCGCGGGAGGTCGAGTTCCACTACGGGCTGCTGCGCCGCGCCTACCCGCTCAACCCGGCGAGCCCCGACCTGCGCAAGCCGGCCTTCCTCGCCTTCCGCACGATGACCGAGATGCTGGGCGGCCTCGCGCTGCGCGAGGTGGCGAGCGACGGCGCCGATGGGATCTACTGGCACCGCTACGCCGGGCAGGGCCGCCGGGTGGACGTGCTCTGGCGCACGGGCGAGGCCGCGCCGCCGCTCGAGCTCGACTGCGCCTGCCGCGAGGCCCTGGTGCGGGCCTGGAACGGCGAGGTGCGCCACGTGCTCGCCAGCGCCGGCGGGCGGCTCACCCTGCGCCTGGCCAACGTCGGCGCGCCCCTGTACGTCGAGTACGACCCGCCGGTGCGCGGCGGGCGCCTCTTCCCCGCGACGGGCCACAGCCTCGGCGGGGCCTTCCGAACCTTCTGGGAGGCGCGGGGCGGGCTGGCCCGCTTCGGCTACCCGCTCACCGAGGAGCTGGTCGTGCCCGAGCCGGGCACCGGGCGGCCGCGCACCGTGCAGTACTTCGAGCGGGCCCGCTTCGAGCACTTCCCCGAGCTGAGCGGCACGCCCTACGAGGTGCAGCTCACCCGCCTCGGCGAGGCCGCCCTGCAGCGCGAGGGGCTCGACTGGCGCGCCCTGCCCTACCAGCCCGAGGAGTCGCCCGAGTGCCGGCGCTTCCCCGAGACCGGGCGGCGCCTCTGCCCGCCCTTCCTGGGCGCGTGGGAGCAGGCGGGCGGGCTCGACCTGGTGGGCCTCCCCCTGACCGAGGCCTTCGCGACGACGGCGGCCGACACCGGCGCGCCGCTCACCGTGCAGTACTTCGAGCGGGCCCGCATCGAGCACCACCCGCGCCACGCGGGCACGCCGGCCGAGATCCAGCTCGGGCTGCTCGGGCGCGAGCAGATCGTGCGCTGGGGCGACCTGCCGTAGCTGGGCGCAACCTCCCGCAGCCCGCGGCTGATGAACGTCGAGCCATTCCTCGGGGTTGTGCGCGCCACCCACGCCCGGCGGCTGAAGCCGCGGGCTCCCATCCACCACGCCGGCCACGGCCGGCTCCAGCCCGCGTGCGCGGGCTTCGCGGCCAGCGACACCGACGTGGTCCACCACGGCGTGCGCCTCAACCCCGAGAAGGCCAGGCCCATCACGCTCGGGCCCGAGGACCAGATCGTCGTGCTCACGACCGACCGTGGCAGGCGCCGGCGGCCGCGGAGGGCGCCCCGGGTGGCCTTGTGGCCGGGCCACGAGGCTAGAACCAATACCTTGCGCTCGGCGCCCCCTCTCCCGCTCAGGGAGCGGGGGTTGGGGGGGTGAGGGCCGTCCGGCAGCAGCCCGTACTCGAAAGCTATTGGGGCTAGAACGGCTCCAGCGGCGGCTGGTTGAGCGCCATAGCCGTCGCCCAGACCTGGAGGGTGACCCAGGCGACGTAGGCCAGGGCCAGCCCCACGACGAGCCGGCCGGCGCGCCCGCGTCGCCCGAGGCGCAGTGCGGCGACGGTGGCGCCCACGGTCAGGGCCCAGCCGGCGAAGGTCAGCCAGCGGGTCGTGATTGATGACTGGGTGATCAGGGGCAGGGCGGCCTGCGCCAGGCCCACGGCGAGGGTCAGCCAGATCAGCGGGCCGACGATGCCGGCCCTGTAGCTGGGCGTCCAGCTGACGAGCAGGGCGCCGGCGAGGCCGAGGGGCACCAGGAAGAAGCCGTTGAGCCCGAGCAGGCCCTCGGCCCAGAGGGCCCGCAGCCAGACCGCCCGCGGCAGCGGCTCGCGCTCGGTCAACCCCGGGAGGCCGCCCTCGGCCACGCCGCTCAGCTGCGCGCCCACCAGGCCGGCGTAGGCGCTGTAGAAGAAGATCAGCGCGAAGGCGGCCGCCGCCAGCCCAGCCCACAGCAGCCGCCGCGCCCCGGCCCGCTCCTCCGCCGTGCGCGCCCGCAGCCACAGCCAGGGGACGGCAGCGGCGAGCACCAGGCCCGTGTTGATAAAGGCGCCGATGTGCCCCAGGCTGACCATGATCAGCAGGGCCGTCAGCCAGCCCAGGCTCGGGGCGCCCGCGGTCCGCCTCGCGCCGTAGCGCGGCCAGCCGAGGATCAGCACGGTCAGCAGGATCGTGGTGAGCAGCTGGGTGCCCACCTGGGCCTGGAACGACCACCAGACGTTCATCATGGGGATCGGGCTGAGCGTGACGATCAGGGCGGCGAGCACGCCGGCGCGCCGGCTGCCGGTGAGCCGGGCGAGCAGGACGTAGAAGAGCAGGGCGCTCGCCGCATCGGCCAGCCCCGCCGTGACCTCGAAGATGGCCCCGATGGGCGCCCCCGTGAGCGCCAGCGGCGCCACGAGGATGTACCAGCCGCTCGGGTAGGGGAAGGGCAGGCCACGGTGGAGCGAGCTGAGGTAGACCTGCCCCCACGCCAGCTCGTGCAGGCGGTTGCTGTGAAAGCCGAGGTCGCCCGGCATGGCGACGGGGTGCAGCTGGCCGCCGACCTTGAGCACGAAGCCCAGAGCCACGACGAGCAGCAGCCACGGCATCAGGGCGGGCCCGGGGTCGAGCTCCCAACGGCGCAGCAGCGGCGGCACCGCGAGGGCGCAGACCGCCGCCGTCGCCAGGGTCAGGGCGGCCGTCTCGAGGGCCCACACGCTGCTCGCGGCCACGCGCGGCGGCGTGAGGGCGGCCAGGAGGAACAGGGCCAGCAGCGGCGCTAGCAGCAAGAGGGCGGCCCGGTCCCGCCCGAAGCCGAGGCCGCGCGCGGCCAGGAAGAGCAGGACTATCGCCGCCGGGTAGGCGGCCAACACCCCGCCGCCGGGCCAGGCCGGCCCCGCGCCAGGCGCGCTGCTGACCCGGAACAGCCGCCCTACCGCCACGCCCAGCTCGCCCCGCGGGTCGCTCGGGTTGACCCAGCCCTCGCTGCTGAGGCGCAGGCGCAGGGCGCCGTCGCGCACGGCCGCGGCGGGCACGTACAGCTCGTAGTGGCTCACCTCGAAGCGCAGCGGGATCTGCACGGGCGGCCCCGCCCCCGTCTCGACGGTCAGCACGGGCTGGGGGGCGCCGGGCTCCCAGTGCTGGCGGTGCGAGACCACCTCGAAGGCCACCAGGAGCGGGCGCCCGCCCACGCCCGGCACCGTCACGGCGGCCTCGGGCAGCGTCCAGCGCCAGCTATCATCCCATGTGACCAGCTCGGGGTCGCGGAAGCCGGCGAGGAAGGGCCGGTCGGTGCCCGCGCCCCGGTCGAGGCCGACCTGGAAGCTGTAGACCAGGGGCAGCTGGAACACGGCCAGGAGGCCCAGGAAGGTCAGGGCCGCGAGCAGCAGGGGCCGCCAGTCGAGGAGAGAGCGGAGCGCGGCGCCCGCCGAGCGCGCCATGCCGGCGGGGCGGCCCGCGTCCGCCC
>DAOLDO010000256.1:0-7993 GCA_035327325.1 Chloroflexaceae bacterium
GGGCGGGGCGGGGGGGCGACAATGTGCCGCCCCGCCACGCCCGAGCGCAGCAGATGCGGGCGGACCCACGCGGTCGCCCGGCCCGGGCGCGGCACCCCGTCAGTAGTGCTCGGACGGAGCAGGAGTGCCGGCGCATGGTGTGCGCGAAGAGCCCCGGCGCTGCTGCGCATGGCGCGGCCCAGATGACCGCCGCGCCCGCGCATATAACCGCTTTATAACCTCGGTCAAACCGGGGCGCAAACCGCCTGCGGCGATGGTGAGCGCAGAACCGCGTGGAACGGGAGGGAGAGGCGATGCCCCGCGCGCTGCGGCTCAGGCTGCTCTGGCTCGCGCCGCCCCTTGTGGCCCTGGCCGGGTGCGCCGGGGCGCCCTCGGCGCTGGACGCCAGGGGGTACGCCGCGGCCCGCATCAACCTGCTCTGGTGGGTGATGCTCGGCCTCGGCACGGCGGTCTTCGTGCTGGTGACCGTTCTGCTGCTCGTGGCGCTGTTCCGGCGGCGCGGCGAGGGCGCGCCGCCGGCTGAGGCGGAGCGGCGGGTGACGAACCGCCTGCTAGGCGGCGGCGGCGTGGCCCTGCCCCTGGTGATCCTGGTGCCCCTGGTCGGCTTCACTGCCTGGACGAGCGCCACCATGACCCCGCCGGGCCAGCCGGCGCTCACCGTCGAGGTGATCGCCCACCAGTTCTGGTGGGAGGTGCGCTACCCCGACCAGGGCTTCATCACGGCGAACGAGATCGTCATCCCCGCGGGTCAGCCCGTCGAGCTGCGCCTGAGCACCGCCGACGTGATCCACAGCCTCTGGGTGCCCCAGCTGAACGGCAAGGTGGACATGATCCCGGGCCGGCCCAACGCCATGACCATCCAGGCCGACCACCCGGGCGAGTACCGGGGCCAGTGCGCCGAGTTCTGCGGGCGCCAGCACGCCCTGATGGCCTTCGTTGTGGTAGCCGAGACGCCCGAGCGCTTCGCGGCGTGGGCCGAGGCCCAGGCGCGGCCCGCCGCCGACCTGAACGACCCGCTGCTCCGCGAAGGCCAGCAGGTCTTCCTCGGGTCGGCCTGCATCTACTGCCACGTCGTGCGCGGCCACACCGCCGAGAACGCCACCGGCGCGGTCGGGCCCGACCTGACCCACCTGGCGAGCCGGCGGACCCTGGCGGCGGGCATCCTGCCCAACACCCGCGGCAACCTGGGCGGCTGGATCGTGGACCCCCAGGCGATCAAGCCCGGCAACAAGATGCCCGGCACCGACCTCGACGCCGCCAGCCTGCAGGCCCTCCTCGCCTACCTCGAGAGTCTGGAGTAGCCCATGGCGACCACCACAGCGCCCGACGGCTCCTTCGAGCGCGAGGGCCCCCCCCCGCCGCCGCTCACCGCCCTCGAGCGCACCTGGGCGCCGCGCCCCGGCCTGATCGGCTGGCTCAGCGTCGTCAACCACCGTCAGATCGGGGTCCGCTACATCACCACGGCCATGGCCTTCTTCCTGCTCGCCGGCCTCCTGGCCCTGGCGATGCGGCTGCAGCTGGCGCTGCCGGGGCTGGGCGTGCTCTCGCCCGAGCTGTACAACCAGTACTTCACCATGCACGGCACCACCATGATGTTCCTCTTCGCCCTGCCGGTGATGGAGGGGATCGGGATCTACCTGGTGCCGCTGATGATCGGCGCGCGCGACGCCGCCTTCCCGCGGCTGAACGCCTTCGGCTACTTCGTCTACCTGATCGCCGGGGTGACGCTCTACTTCAGCTTCTTCACGGCCCAGGCCCCCGACGGCGGCTGGTTCGCCTACGTGCCGCTCTCCAACGCCGAGTACTCGACCGGCAACAACCTGGACTTCTGGACCACGGCGATCACCTTCCTGGAGATCGCGGCCCTGGTGGCGGCGGTGGAGCTGATCGTGACCATCTTCCGCATGCGGGCGCCGGGCATGGGCGTGCAGCGCATGCCCGCCCTGGTCTGGGCGATCCTTGTGATGGCCTTCATGATCGTCTTCGCCATGCCGCCGCTGATGCTGGCCAGCGTCTTCCTGGCCCTGGACCGCATGGTCGGCACCCACTTCTTCCGCGTCGAGGGCGGGGGCGACCCGCTGCTCTGGCAGCACCTGTTCTGGTTCTTCGGGCACCCCGATGTCTACATCATCTTCATCCCCGCCCTCGGCATCGCCGCGATGGTCACGGCCACCTTCGCGCGGCGCCCGCTGGTGGGCTACACGCCCTTCGTGCTCTCGGTGGTGGCGGTCGGCATCCTGAGCTTCGGGCTCTGGGTGCATCACATGTACACCACCGGCCTGCCGCAGCTGGGCATGAGCTTCTTCGCCGCCGCCAGCATGATGATCGGCCTGCCGAGCGGGGTGATCATCTTCGGCACCATCGCCACGATCTGGCTCGGCCGGCCCCTCTGGAAGACGCCGCTGCTCTACATCGTCGGCTTCGTGATCGTCTTCGTGATCGGCGGCATCACCGGGATCATGGTGGCCGCGGTGCCGTTCGACCACCAGGTGCACGACAGCTACTTCGTGGTGGCGCACTTCCACTACGTGCTGATCGGCGGCGCGGTCTTCCCGCTCTTCGCCGGCCTGCACTACTGGTGGCCCAAGATCACCGGGCGCATGCCGGGCGAGAGCCTCGGCCGCTGGAGCTTCTGGCTGACCTTCGTCGGCTTCCACATTACCTTCTTCACCATGCACATCACCGGCCTGCTGGGGATGCCGCGGCGGGTCTACACCTACCCGGCGGGCCTTGGCTGGGAGGCGCTGAACATGGTCTCGACGGTGGGCTCGTTCATCCTCGGCGTGGGCATGCTCGCCTTCGTGGCCAACCTGCTGCTGAGCCTGCGGGGCGGCGAGCGGGCGGGCGACAACCCGTGGGGCGCCGGCACCCTGGAGTGGGCCACCTCGTCGCCGCCGCCCCAGTACAACTTCGCCCGCATCCCCGGCGTGGCGAGCCGCGACCCCCTGTGGGACGAGGGCGGGCCGGCGGGGCTGTACAGCCTGCGCGACGACCGGCGCGAGAGCCTGGGCACCTCGCTGCTCGACGCCGACCCGGAGCAGCGGCTGGTGCTGCCGGGGCCGTCGATCTGGCCCTTCCTCCTGGCCCTGGCCGTCGGCCTGCTGTTCATCGGGACGATCATTAGCCTGTGGGCGGTGCCGATCGGCTTCGCCCTGGCCGTGGTCGCGGTGGTGGGCTGGCTCTGGCCGACCAGGGAGCAGCTGAAGCGGGAGGATCTGAAGTCATGAGCGCGGTGCCACGGATCATCCCGGCCGACGCGCTGCCGGTGAACCTGTCGGACAAGCGGGCCCCGGTCTGGTGGGGCGTCCTGATGCTGATCCTGATCGAGCTGACGGTGTTTGCCGCCCTGGTGGCGAGCTACTTCTACCTGAAGTTCCACGCGCCGGTCTGGCCGCCCGACGGCATCGAGCCGCCCGACCTGCTGCTGCCGAGCATCAACGCGGGCATCCTGCTGGTGAGCAGCCTGCCGGTCTGGTGGGCCGACCGCTCGATCAGGAAGGGCGACACGCGGGCTTTGAAGCTCGGGCTGGCGATCGGCTTCGTGCTCGGCGCCACCTTCCTGGTGCTGAAGGTAATTGAGTACGCCGGCAACGACTACACCTGGGCGACCAACGCCTACGGCTCGATCGTCTGGACGATCACCGGCTTCCACTCGGCCCACGTGCTGATCCTGCTGATCAAGACGCTGGTGGTGCTGGTGCTGGCCTTCCGGGGCTACTTCAGCGAGCGGCGCAACGTGGGTGTGCAGGCCAACGGGCTCTACTGGCACTTCGTGGTGGTCGTGTGGATCCCGCTGTTCGCCACGCTGTACCTGTCGCCGCGGTTCTTGTAGGGGAGAGGCCGATGGTTGAGCAGCGCCGGGAGCAGCGCCGGGAGATCAGCGAGCTGAGCCTGTGGTTCGGGCTGTTTGGCGCGTCGGGGGCCTGGCTGGCCCATCTCGCGGTGAGCTACCCGCTGGTGGGCCCGCTCTGCGCGAGCGGGTGGGGCGCGATCCTCCACGCCGTCGCGCTGGTCACGGGGCTGGTGGCCCTCGCGTCGCTCGCCGTCTCGTGGCAGGCGTGGCAGCGGCTGCGGGCCGCCGGGCCCGACGGGAGCGGGCAGCATGACCGCAGGCGCTTCATGGCCCTGGCCGGGGTGATCAAGGGCGGGATCTTCCTCCTGGCCATCGTGGCCCAGTGGCTGCCGGTGCTCTTCGTGAGCCCGTGCAACTTCGCGCCATGAGGCTCGGCGGCGCACAGCTCGCCGGCGGGGGCCTGGCGTTGGCCCTGGCGCTGCTGCCGGGGACGGCCCTGGCCCACGACCCGCCGCTCCCGGCGACGGTCTGGGGGGCCTGGTCGCGCGACCCGCTGGTCACGCTGGGGCTGGTGGGGCTGGCCGGCGGGTACGCCGTCGGCGCGACGCGGCTGCGGCGGCGCGCGGGGCCGGGCAGGGGGGCGCGGGGCCGGCAGGCCCTCTGCTTCGCGGGCGCCGTGGCCGCCCTGGCGATCGCCCTGGTCTCGCCGCTGGACGCCATGGGGCACGCGCTGTTCTCGGCGCACATGGTGCAGCACCTGCTGCTGATCCTGGTGGCGGCCCCGCTGCTGGTGCTCGCCCGCCCGCTGCCGGCCCTGCTCTGGGCGGCGCGCGGCGAGGGCGGGGCGGCGGGCTGGCTCAGGCGGGCGGCGCGGCTGCCGGCGGCGGCGCTGCGCTCGCCCCTCTTCGCGCCCCTGGCCTGGGCGCTGCACGCGGCGGCCCTCTGGGCCTGGCACGCGCCCCTGCTCTACGACGCCGCCGTGGCCAGCCCGCTGGTGCACGCGGCCGAGCACGCGGCCTTCTTCGGCACGGCGGTGCTGTTCTGGTGGGCGGTGCTGGGGCCGGCGGGCGCGGGGCGGATCAGCTCGGGCGCGGGGGTGCTCTACGTGTTCACGATGGGCGTGCAGGGCAGCGTTCTGGCCGCCCTGATGACCTTCGCGCCGACGAGCTGGTACAGCGCCCACGGGGCCGGCGCGGTGATCTGGGGGCTGGCCCACCCCGAGGGCCGCCCGGGCGGCGAGGGGCTGTTCGTCTGCGGGCCGGTCGAGCCGGCGGCCCTGGCGGCGGCCATGCTGCAGGACCAGCAGCTCGCCGGGCTGCTGATGTGGATCCCCTCGGGCGTCGTCTACACCCTGGCCGCCCTGTGGTTGCTGGCCCGCTGGCTGGGCGAGGCCGAGCGGCGGGCCGCCGGGCGAGACCGCCACAGGCTAGCGGAAGCGAGGCTGCCATGAGACTGATCTGGTGGGCGCGGCCCCTGGCCCTGGCGGCGCTGCTGGCCTGCGCCGTCGCCCTGGCGAGCTGCGGCGACGGCAGGCGCACCGCGCGCGCCGTGCCCGGCGCCGACCTTGCCGCCGGTCGGGAGGCGATCGCGCGCCACGGCTGCGTCTCGTGCCACGCGGTGCCGGGGGTGCGCGGCGTGGGCGGCGTGGACAGCCACGTCGGCCCGCCCCTGGACGGCTACGGGGCCCGGCGCTATATCGCGGGCACCGTGGCCAACACCGACGCCAACCTGATCCGCTGGATCCAGAATCCCCAGGCGATCAGGCCCGGCAGCGCCATGCCTGACCTCGGCGTGGGCGAGACCGACGCCCGCAACATCGCCGGCTATCTGTACAGCTTACCATAATGAGGGATAACGATGGCTGACAATGGCAAGCTTTCGCGGCGCAACCTCTTCAAGGGGGCGGGCGCCCTGCTGGGCGCGGCGGGCCTCGGCGCGGCGGCGGGCTGCGCGCTCCCGGCGGCCCAGCAGGCCCAGCCGGCGGCGCTGCCCATGGACCCGGTGCCGGTCGGCGAGAAGTACCCCGCCGTGCCCGCCACGCCCGCCGCGCCGCCCCCCGAGGTGCTGCGGGTCTTCACGGCGCTCGAGGCGCGCACGGTCGAGGCGCTCACGGCGCGCATCCTGCCCGGCGACGCCGATGACCCGGGCGCCCGCGAGGCCGGCGTGGTCTACTACATTGACAACATGCTGGCCCGGCAGGAGGGCTTCGTGATGCCGAGCTACCGCGAGCCGCCCTTCGCCGAAGCCTACGAGGGCGCGGCCCCGCCCACGGGGGGCGACGGCTTCGGCACGATCTGGGTGCCGGCGGACGAGATCGAGCGCTACGGCTACCAGTCGATCCACTCGCCGCGCGAGATCTACCGCATGGGCGTGGCCGCCGTGAACCGCTACGCCCGCCAGGAGTTCGGCGGCGACTTCGCCGGCCTGTCGGAGGACGACCAGGATACGATCGTCGGCCGGCTGGCCGAGGACGAGCTGCCGGGCTTCGACGAGTTCTCGGGCGAGGCGTTCTTCCTGACCCTGCGCCGCCACACCGCCGAGGGCATGTTCAGCGACCCGGTCTACGGCGGTAACCGCGGGCTGGTCGGCTGGCGCCTGGTGGACTACCCGGGCGCCCAGCGCGGCTACAGCCCCGAGGAGCTGCGCCGCGAGGGCCACAACCGCGAGCCCCAGAGCATCCAGGATCTGGCCCACTTCCACCCCGGCCGGCCCGACCACCCCGGGGCCGTCCTGCCCGTCTCCGGCTCGGAGCTGGAGCACCACACTGACCCGCCGGGGCGCCTGGGTGAGTAGGCCGCCCGCGCCTCGGAGCACCGTCGCCATCGCCAGACCCACACTGCTCGCATCAATCACCACGAAGTGCACGAAGTGCACGAAGAGAGAAGAGCATCACTGCCGCCGATTACGCTGTCGAGCCGCTTACCTGGCTGTTACGTGCTCTGGCGGCACAGGCGAACAGGACACCTTCGCGGCCTTCGTGGGCTTCGTGGTCAAGAACGTACCGCTTGCGTAGGCCGAAGCGCACTATCTGAGGGCAAACGCCTATGACCGTACACCGCAAAGTTGACGTCGTGACCGTGGGGGCGGGCTGGACGGCCGGCATCCTGGCGCAGCAGCTGACCGCCGCCGGCCACAGGGTGGTCTCGCTCGAGCAGGGCCCGTCGCGCTGGGCGACGCCCGACTTCGAGCACAACCACGACCAGCTGCGCTACTCGATCCGCAACGCGATGATGGTCAACCTGAGCAAAGAGACCTGGACCTGGCGCCCGAACCCGCGGCTGCCGGCCCTGCCGATGCGCCAGTACGGGGCCTTCCACCCGGGCCAGGGCGTCGGCGGGGCGGGCATCCACTGGGCCGCCCAGGTCTGGCGCTTCTACCCGAGCGACTTCCGCCACCGCTCGCACCACGTCGAGCGCTACGGCGAGGCGAAGCTGCCCGCGGGCAACCGCATCCAGGACTGGCCGCTCACCTACGAGGAGCTGGAGCCCTACTACGACCGCTTCGAGTACGACACGGGCGTCTCGGGCCTGGCGGGCAACCTGAACGGAGTGATCATGGAGGGCGGCAACCCCTTCGAGGGGCCGCGCTCGCGCCCCTACCCGCTGCCGCCCCTTGAGGTCACCAACGCCGGCCGCATATTCCGCGAGGCGGCGCGGGAGCTGGGGCTGCACCCCTTCCCGCAGGCCAACAGCATCCTCTCGCGCAACTACCAGGACATGTCGGGCCGCACCCGCTCGGGCTGCATCTACTGCGGCTTCTGCGTGCGTTTCGGCTGCGAGGTGGACGCCAAGACCAGCGCGATCACCGCCCACATCCCCATGGCCCTCGCCACGGGGCGCTACGAGATCCGCACGGGCTGCAAGGTGCTGCGGGTCAACCTGGGCGCCGACGGCCTGGCCACCGGCGTGACCTACGTGGACGCCGCGGGCAACGAGCACGTGCAGCCGGCCGACGTGGTGGTGCTCTCGGCCTACACCCTCGAGAACGTGCGCCTGCTGCTGCTCTCGCGCGATCAGCGCCACCCCGACGGGGTGGGCAACGACCGCGGCATGGTCGGCAAGAACTACACCTACCAGCTCGTAAAGACCCCGGCCACGGGCATCTTCGAGGGCCGCCGGCTCAACCAGTTCATGGGCAACTCCTCGCTGCTGGAGATCGTGCAGGACTACAACGCCGACAACTTCGACCACAGCGACCTGG
>DAOLDO010000257.1:0-7958 GCA_035327325.1 Chloroflexaceae bacterium
CCACACCGGCACGAGCGCCATCAGCGTGCGCGACCTGCGCAAGTCCTTCGTCACCCGCCAGAAGGCCGCCGGCCTCGCCGGCAGCCTGCGCGCCCTCGTGCGCCCCGTGACCCGCGCGGTCGAGGCGGTGCGCGGCATCTCGTTCGAGATGGCACCCGGCGAGCTCCTGGGCTTCATCGGGCCAAACGGCGCCGGCAAGTCCACCACGATCAAGATCCTGACCGGCATCCTCCACCCGAGCGGCGGCGAGGCCAGCGTGCTCGGCCACGTGCCCTGGCGCGAGCGCCGCGCCCTGGCCCACCAGATCGGCACGGTCTTCGGCCAGCGGCCCCAGCTCTGGTACCACCTGCCCGCCCTCGACACCTTCTACCTGTTCGGCAAGATCTACGAGCTGGACGACCGCGAGGTGCGCGCCCGCGTGAGGCTGCTGGCCGAGGCGTTCGAGATCGAGGACCTGCTGGCCACGCCTGTGCGCAAGCTGAGCCTCGGCCAGCGCATGCGCTGCGAGGTGGCCGCCTCGCTGCTGCACCGCCCGCGCCTGCTGCTGCTCGACGAGCCTTCGATCGGCCTCGACGTGGTGGCCAAGCAGCGGATCCGCGACACGATCAGGCGCATGAGCGAGCTCGAGGGCGTGGGCGTGCTGCTCACCTCCCACGACGCCGGCGACATCGAGGCCCTCTGCCGGCGCGTGATCGTGGTCAACCACGGCCAGATCGTCTTCCAGGACAAGCTCTCGGCCCTGAAGCGGCGCTACCTGACCAGCAAGCTGGTGGAGGTGCGCTACGCCGAGCCCGTGCCCGAGGGCTTCGCCGTGCCCGGCGCCGAGCTGCTCAAGCTGGGCCGCTACGGCGCCAGGCTGCGCTTCGACACCCGCGCCACCCCAGCCGAGGCCCTGATCGCCCGCCTCGCCGCCGCCGGGGCCCTGGCCGACATTACCATCTCCGACCCCTCGCTCGAGGAGGTGATCCGCACGATCTACGAGGCCCAGGCCCCCGCGGAGGTGGCGGCATGAGCGCGCGCAAACTCGCGAAGTACTGGGCGATCTTCACCATCCAGCTCCAGAGCGCGGCGGCCTACCCGCTCGACCTGGCGGCGCGCAGCCTCTCGATTGTGATGTTCATGGTGGTCTTCTTCGGCCTGTGGCGGTCCACCTACGCCGCCCAGGGCGCCACCAGCATCGCCGGGCTGACCCTGCGCGACACCCTCTGGTACCTGATGCTGGCCGAGACGGTGGTGCTCAGCCGCCCGCGCCTGGCCCAGCAGATCGCGGCCCAGGTCAAGGACGGCTCGATCGCCTACCTGCTCAACAAGCCCTACAGCTTCCTGCTCTACCAGGCCGCCGCCGGCCTCGGCGACAGCGCCCTGCGCCTGGTCTTCAACGCAGCGGCGGGCGGCGCCGTGGTCTGGCTGCTCGTGGGCCCGCCCCCCGCGCTCTGGGGCCTGCCCCTGGTGCTGGTGGCGGTGGCGATGGGCTGGCTGATTGACTTCTGCGTGGCCGCCCTGCTCGGCCTGACCGCCTTCTTCTCCGAGGAGGTGGCGGCCTTCGAGTGGATCTACAGCAAGGTGCTGTTCCTGCTCGGCGGCCTGCTCATCCCGCTCGACTTCTTCCCCGAGTGGCTGCAGGGCGTGGCGCGGGCCCTGCCCTTCGCGGCCGCGATCTACGGGCCGGCGCGCCTGTTCGTCAGCCCGAGCCTGGGGGCCTTCGCCTGGCTCCTCGCCGCCCAGGTGGGCTGGCTCGGCGGCCTGGGGCTCGTGGTGGCGCTGGCCTACAGGCGGGGCTCGGCGGCCCTGGCGATCAACGGAGGTTAGCGATGACACGCGAGCTGCGCTTCCTCCTGGCCCTCTGGCGGGCCAACCTCCAGGCGGCCATGGAGTTCCGGGCGGCCTTCCTGACCCAGGTCGTCGGCATGGTGGTCAACAACGGGCTCTACTTCCTCTTCTGGGTGCTCTTCTTCGAGCGCTTCGAGGAGGTGGGCGGCTACGGGCTGCGCGACGTGGCCCTGCTCTACGGGGTGGCGGCCTGCGCTATCGGCCTGGGCGTCTACCTCTTCGGCAACACGGTCAGCCTGGCCGAGGTGATCGCCGAGGGCAAGCTCGACTACTACCTGGCCCTGCCGCGCCCGGCCCTGCTCCACGTCCTGGCCAGCCGCAGCGTGGCCAGCGGCCTCGGCGACGCGAGCTACGGCCTGCTCACCTTCCTGGTGCTCGGCCCCCACACCCTCGACGGCGCGGCCCGCTTCGCCCTGGCCGTCCTCTGCGGGGCGGCGGTGTTCGTCGGCTTCCTGGTGCTGGTGAACAGCCTGGCCTTCTGGATGGGCGGGGCCTCCCAGCTCGGCGGCCAGACCCTGATGGCCCTGGTCACCTTCGCCACCTACCCCATCACGCTGTTCGACGGCACGGCGAAGCTGCTGCTCTTCACGGTGATGCCCGCGGCCCTGATCGGCTCGGTGCCCGCCGCCTTCGTGCGCGGCTTCGGCTGGCCCGAGCTGGCCATGCTCGCCGCCGGCGCGGCCGGCTTCCTTGCTCTGGCCCTGCTCGTCTTCCAGCGCGGCCTGCGCCGCTACGAGAGCGGCAGCGCCATCACCGCCCAGTCGTAGGGGCGCAGCGGGGCCTGGTGCGCTTGCAGCGCAGGGTCTCGGGTGTAGGGCATAGGGTATGGCGTCCTGAAGCCCGAGACGCTGCGCCCATGCCCCAACGGGTCGCCTGAGTGTACACTAGGCCCAGCCGCGCTGGCGGAGGGCGGCCTCGATCCAGCCGCGGTGCTCGTCGTAGTGACTGTAGGTGTCGCCGACGACCCACTCGAGGAAGGGCGCGCCGGCGTCGTCGCGGGCCTCGCCTGGCTGGTAGTGGCTGTAGGGGCGGCGCAGCTGCTCCATGGTCATGCCGCGCAGCCTGGCCGCCATACGCTCGTGGGTCGCCTCGAGCCAGGCCCGGGCCTCGGCGGGCGACTTGCCGGCGTGGGGGGCGCGCAGGCGCTCGTTCAGCTCGTCGAAGCCGGTCGCGCCGGTCGGCCCGTCGGCGCCCATGGCCGCCCAGCGGCTTGTGCCGTCGAAGGCGGCGATGATGCCGTCCATCCAGACCGCGAGGTGGGCCATGTGGTCGGCGACCGACCAGTCGCGCTCGGTGAGGGGCGCGGCCAGCTGCTCGTCGCTCAGCCCGGCCAGGCTCGCGTAGAAGGCCGCCCGGGCGCGCTCCATGCGCTCCAGTAGCTCGTCCACCGTCGTCGGTAGCTCGTCCTGCTCGCTCATCCCATCCTCCTTTGCACAAGGCTCCGCCGGCCAGCGTACCGCTATAAGCGGCAAGATCCGGCCCGCAATGGGCGAGTGGCCTGCGGCCGCCCGTGCTATACTTGTGCAGCGTGGCCCGCTGCCCTGTCCGAGCCGGCGTACGCGGCGGGGTGTCATCCCGCGTTTGGTGACGACCAACTGGGGCCGCAGCGTCGGGCCCGGCGCCTCTCCTCGCGCCGATACGCCGCGCACGTTGAAGGGAGTTGCGATGGCCCCGCGTGTCAGGCGTGCCCACGCGGACGACGACGACCGCCCCAGCGACCTGTCGGGCGATGACGAGCTTCCCGCCGGCGACGGGCAGGCGGCCGACCAGGAGGACGGCAACCCGGCCTCTGCCAACGACGAGGACGCCGAAGCTTTCGCCTCCAGGCCGCCAGTGGACCGCCGGCCTCAGAACCCGGGTGCGCTCTTCCGCGATGCGCGCCGCCTGCTCGACGCCGCCGACGGCGACCCCTCGCGGCTGAAGGACGCGCTGCTGAGCTTCCACGGCGCGCTGGAGGAGTACCTGCGCCGCTGGCTCGCGGCCCTGCCCGGGCTCGAGCCCGCCCTGCGCCAGCTCGTGATGAACCGGAGCGAGATCAAGCACTTTCAGCTGATCGCGCTGGCCGCGCAGTACGGCGGTCTCCCCCTCAGCGACGCGGCCACCCTCAACACATTCAGCCGGATCCGCAACGACTGCGCCCACGGGGCCCGCTTCACGGGGACGAAGGAGCAGCTGGAGATCTACGCCCGCGTGGTGGAGGCGATCGTCGTCGGCGGGCGTCTGCGCGTGCCCGCCCCCGAGCCCGCCGACGCCGGGGCGGGACAGCCCTGGGGCGCCGGCGGGCCCGCGCAGGATCGGTCGCCTCGTCCGCCGCCCCGCGTCAATGGCGACTCGCCGGTCGGCCCGCCGCCGGGGCCGTCCGCCGGCGCGGCCAGGCCCACAGCGAACGCGGCCAGGCCCGCCGCCGGCCCCACGCGCCGCGACGCCGGCTCGTTCCGGGCCGCGCCCGAGCCGGAGCGCGAGCCGGAGGCTCGTCGGCCCAACCGGCGACCGCCGCGGCGCCGCCCCGCGCCCGAGGGACTGAGCCTGCTCGAGCGCATCCCCGACGGCCTGCTCGAGACGGCGCTGCTGATCATCCTGATCCTCATCGCACTCGTGCTCGTCGCCGAGCTCTGGGGCGGCGCGGGTATCTAGTACTCCGTCCGAGCTCAACTGCGCACGAGCCCGCTCCCCTTTGTCCCCGCGCCGCGCCCCCGGTTGTCGCTCGACAGCCGGGGGCGCGCCTGCTATTCTCCCCCCATGACCAGCCCCCCCACTGGGAGGATGATGATGCCAGCCTTCCCCTACAGGCTCGTGGACGCCTTCACCGACCGGCCCCTCGGCGGCAACCCCTGTGCCGTCATCTTCGACGCCGACCCGCTCGACGCCGCCACGATGCAGGCCCTCGCCCGCGAGATGAACCTCTCCGAGACGGCCTTCGTGCGCCGCTCGGGCGTGGCCGACGTGGGCGCCCGCTACTTCACCCCCGCCGAGGAGATCCCCCTCGCCGGCCACCCCACCATCGCCACGATCTTCGCCCTGGTAGACGCCGGCCGCATCAGGCTGGACGGCGAGGAGACCCGCGTCACCCTCGAGCTCCCCGCGGGCGTGGTCGAGGTGGCCATCCACGCCCGCCACGGCATGGTCGGCCCAATTGTGATGAGCCAGCTCGCCCCGCGCTTCCTCGCCGTCTACGACCCCGCCGAGGTGCTGCCGGCCTTCGGCCTCGCCCCCGAGGACACGCTGCCCGGCGCCCCCGTGCAGACGGTCAGCACCGGCACGCCCCAGCTGATGATCGCCCTGCGCGACCACGCCGCCCTGCGCCGCGCCCGCGTGGACCCGGCCGCCTACGCGGCCCTGCGCGCCAGGGGCGACTTCTTCAGCCCGCACCTCTTCTGCCTCGGCGGCGCCACCCCCGCCGGGCGCACCTTCGCGCGCCACTTCGGCCTCCCCCCCGACAGCCCCGAGGACCCCTTCACCGGCTCGGCCACCGGCGGCATGGCCGCCTACCTCTGGCGCCACGGCCTGATTGACACCCCGACGTGGGTGGCCGAGCAGGGCCACTGGATGGGCCGGCCCGGCCAGGGGACGGTCGAGGTGGTCGGCCCGCCCGACGCCATCAGCACCGTGCGCGTGGGCGGCGGGGCCGCCGTCGTCGTGCGCGGCGAGCTGACCCTGGGGGAGGCGGCGTGACCCGCCCGCCCGCCGAGGCGCCCCTCGGCACAGTGGCCGCGCTCTGGCGCTACCCGGTGAAGTCCATGGGCGGCGAGCCGGTCGAGGCGGCCGAGCTGACCGAGCGCGGTCTGCTCGGCGACCGGGTCTACGCCCTGCTCGACCGCGAGACCGGCACGGTGGTCAGCGCGAAGCACCCGCGCCGCTGGCCCTCGCTGCTGGCCTGCTCCGCCGGCTTCGTGGCCCCGCCGCGGCCGGGGGAGCCCCCGCCGCCCGTCCGCATCACCCTGCCCGACGGCACCATGGTGCGCAGCGACGACCCGGACGTAGACGCGCTGCTCTCCCGCGCCCTGGGCCGCGCGGTGGCCCTGGTCACCAGCGTACCGGGCACGCCGCTGCGCGAGGCCGACCGCACCCCGGTCGGCGCCGAGGGCGGCGAGCGCGAGATCCGGCGCGAGCCCCTGGCCCGCGGCGCGCCCCCCGGCACCTTCTTCGACTACGGGCCCGCGCACCTGCTCACCACGGCGACCCTGGCCTTCCTCCAGACCCGCTACCCCGAGGGGTGCTTCGACCCGCGGCGCTTCCGGCCCAACCTGCTGGTTGACACGGGCGCCGCCGTCGGCCTGGTGGAGCACGCCTGGCTCGGGCGGGGGCTGGCCACCGGCGCGGCGCGCGCCCCGGCGATTGACCCCTGCCCGCGCCGCGTCGTGACGACCCTGCCCCAGGGCGACCTGCCCCGCGACCCGGGCATCCTGCGCGCCATCACGGCCCACAGCGCCGCGCCCAGCGCCACCCTCGCGCCCGGCGTGGTCTTCCCGGCCGTCGCCGGCATCTACCTGGCGACGGTCGCGGGCGGCCAGATCCGGCGGGGCGATCAGGTGCTGCTGCTGCCCTGACCGAGGGGCGCCAGCAGGAAGCGCAGCGGCAGGTGGACCCGCTCGCGCCAGGCGGCCTCGTTGTGGTCGGCCCCCGGGAAGCCCTGCGAGTGGAAGTCGCGCCCCTCTCTGTAGCCCACCGCGCGCAGGTGGCGGTCCATGCGCAGCTGGAAGGGCTCGTAGTCGGCGTCGAGGCCGACCGTACCGTAGTCGAAGTACAGCCGGTGGCGACCCGGCGGCGGCAGGGCGGCGGCGAGGCCGTCCACCAGGGCGTCGCCGCCGATCGGCCAGTGGGTCGAGAGACAGGCGGCCCCGCCGAAGAGTTCGGGGCGCTCGGTGAGCGCGTAGAGCGAGATCAGCCCGCCCATGCTCGAGCCCATCACGAAGGTGCTGTCCTGCTCGGGCCGTGTCCGGTAGGTAGAGTCAACGAGGGGCTTCAGCTCGTCGGCGAGGAAGCGCACGTAGGCGTCTGAGACGGGCTCGGCGCCGGCCTGCGCGACGAACCTCGCCCGCAGCGCCGCCCCCTCGGGCGCGCGCAGGGGGCGCGCCGGCATGTACTCGGGCCAGCGCCCCGGGCTGTTCCAGACGCCGACGATCAGCGCCCCCGTCAGCCCTTCCTCGGCCATCAGGCGGGCCAGGGCCTCGCCCACGCCCCAGACCTCGCCGCCGTAGGCCGCCGCGGGGTCGAAGAGGTTCTGCCCGTCGTGCATGTAGATCACGGGGAAGCGCCGCGCCTCGTCGGCGCTGTAGCCGGGCGGGAGCCAGACGTCTACATGGCGCGCCGGCAGGCCGGCGGGCTCCAGCAGCGCGTGGCGCGCGATCCGCTCGCCGCCCGCCGTCGTGGGGAGTGTGGTCATGTGCTGATCCTCTCGCGTCATCTCTCGGTCCTCAGGCTGCCTCCCAGCGCAGACCCGCGCCGTCCCGCCGCAGGCGCCCCGCGCCGCCGATGTGGGCCGCGATCAGCAGGGCGCCCTCGGCCAGGGCCGCCGCGACGATGCGCTCGCGGCTGCGCGACGTGGCCGCCCGGTCGGCCCAGTGTACGCCCCACGCCGGCCGCTCGACCTCCACCGGGTGGTGGTACAGGTCGCCCAGAATGTACAGCGTCTCGCCCGCCGACTCGACGCGCACGGCCTGGTGGCCGGGCGTCTCGCCGGGCGTCGGCACGAGGCTGACCCCGTCGCCCAGGTCGCGCTCGCCCGCGACCGGCTCGACGAGCCCGTGGCGGGCCGCCAGCCCCAGCGCGCGGCTGACGGGCGAGGCGGGGCTCTTGAGCGCCTCCCGCAGCGCGTCCCAGTCGGCCGCGCCCACCAGGTGGCGCGCCCGCGGGAAGAGCAGCCGGTCCTCCTCTGGCGTCGCGCCGGCGGCGATCAGGCCGCAGTAGTGGTCGAAGTGCGGGTGGGTGACGATCACCGTGTCCACCTCGCCCGGGTCGGCGCCGACCGCGGCCAGCTGGTCGAGCAGGCCGGGCGCGGCGGCCGCCGGCTCCCCGACATGCCGGAGCAGCTCGGGGTGGCAGGCGTCCACCAGCACCGAACGCCCGGGCAGGGCGAGGTGGACGCACTGCACCGGCACCTCGATCGGCGCCGCGAAGAGCGGGCGGTG
>DAOLDO010000258.1:0-7955 GCA_035327325.1 Chloroflexaceae bacterium
CTCCACTGCCAGAACCTGGCCGGGTCGTAATCCAGGCATTGCTTTACGATACCTTTGGCGTGCCGAGGGAATTACCGTCGCCGGTCTCCACCGGGTCACCCAGGACGGCGACAGCGGTATGACCGCGACTGATCGCTTTCGACTTGCTGCGCTGGCTGTGCTGGTGATCATCCTTGGCGCTGTCCTGCTGCTCTGGCCCGTGCCGAGCCTGGGGCTTGCCCTGGATCTGCAGACCGGGACAGTGCGTACCATACAGCCTGGATCGCCGGCGGCGCGGGCTGGTGTTCAGCCAGGGGATCGCATCACGTCGATCTACGGCTATCCCTGGCAGGCGGTGAACACACGGCTGCTGCTCATACCACTGCCATGGAGCGCCGACATCCCGACGCCAATGACGGTCGTTCACGAGGGCGTGGCGCGCGACCTGGTCGCTTGGGCCGGTGTACCAGATGGCTGGCTGCAGGTCGAAAAGGCTCTGCGGGCGCTTATCGCGCTCACCTGCTGGTGGACCGGCTATCTGCTTGGCCGATCGCCGCGAGCGACGGACTGGCGGCTCCGCTGGACGGCCTGGTTCTGGGTCATCCTGGGCGGCTCCCTTGGACTCTACCAGCTGACGATTGTCGTCTCGTACCCGCTGACGATTGCTGTGTTGTGGGTGCAGTGTAGCGTCCTTGCGCCTGTCGCGGTCGCTATCCATCACTGGTATCCACTGCGGCCAACGTCGCCTGTGCTGCTTGGGCGTGTGTGGCGGGTGCTTTCCGCGGCTATCATCGCGGGGCAGGTAGGCCTCCTCGGGCTCGTGCTCGCCTCACCGGCTACAACCGTCGTGTTTGAGCGCCTTGACACGGTGGTGACCTATGTGTACCTGGCCAGCATCATCCTCAGCGCAGTGACGCTCTGGCACGCCTACCGCACCACGGTGATCGCCCACGTTCGCCGGCAGATCCGCCTGATCGGTGCGGCGTGCATGTTGGTCGGCTGCTGGTGGGCGTTGCTCGTACTGCTCGGGTGGGGGAATGCCTCGCTGCAGGCGCTGATTCCGCCGGCGGCATTTCCCTTTGGCGCAGTCCTTATCCCGCTTGCCTACCTGCTCAGTGGCGTCAGCGCAGATCTGATGCGCATCGATCAGCTCGTGCGCCGACTGCTGGTACACGCCCTGACAGCCCTTACGCTACTGGGCTTCCTGGTCGCTGGTGTGCAGAGCCAGCAGCTGATCGTCACGCCGGCCCTCGCCCTGCTGATGGGACTGGTGCTCTACGTGCCGCTTTTTCGCCTGGTGCAACGGTGGGTAGTGCCTGGCGCACGCGACATGCAAGCCTCGAAGGCCCTGCGTGAGGCGGGGAAGAATCTGGGAACATCGCTCGATGCGACACGACTGGTAAGCTTCCTGAGCGATGGCATCCGGCAGGCCTATCTCAATCCGCCGCTCGCGATCTATCACCGAAGCGATCCCGAAGCTGCTATCCTTGTTCGCATCGTGGCGGAGAGTCTTGATATGCCGGCGGTCATCCCCGGCGCGCTCTTCGACCCCTGGCGACAGCAGGGCACGCAGCTGCTCAGCGCGAGTGCGCTTCAGGAGCGGCTTGGCCAGGCGCCGCTTGAGGCGGGGATGGCTGAGCTCTTGTTTCATCCAACTGTGGCCCTCTGGGGTATTATTCGCCAGCAGCAGGGTGCGGTCCTGGGACTCGTCGTGATCGGCCCGCGCGGTGATGACGATCCCTATCAGTCCAGTGATCTGCGCGAGTTGGAGCAACTGCTCGAGACGGCCGCGTTGGCCTTCACGAACAGTGCGAGCTATGACGCACAGGTGGTCGCCCAGACCATGATCCGCGCGCTGTACCGTCAGGCGCAACAGGCCGAGGAGCGCACCGCGGCCGAGATCGCCAACGAGATCCACGATGAAGTCATGAGCATCCACCTGCGGTACAACATGGATATGCTGGAGCGGTTGATCGCGGATCTGCCTACTCCGGAGGTTCGCGAGCGCCTTGGCACCGTGCTTGCCGGGGAAGAGGCGATGGGCCAGATGCTGCGGCTGATTTGTGAGCGCCTCAAGCCAACCGGGATTGATCAACCGCTGGGCCTCCCGGCAAGCCTACGCCAACAGACGACGGGGGTCCAGTCACGCTGGAGCGTGCCCACGACTCTCACGCTCGAACACGAGCCGGTGCCCCTGGACGAGCAGGTGCGGCGGGCGCTGATTCGCATCACGCGTGAGGCGCTTTCGAACGCGGTGAGGCATGGGCGCCCGACCGCAATCCAGGTATCACTCCGCTTTCCCGTAGAAGCGACAGATCCGCTGGTACTGATGATTCGGAACGACGGCGAGGCGCCGCCGCAGGAGATCGTGCCAGTCCCTGGCCACTGGGGTGTGCGGAACATGCGGGAGTATGCGGAGGCGGTAGGAGCGACCATCCGCTGGACGTATCCCGAGGCTGGTGGGACGTGTGTGACGGTAGTTGTGCCGGCGGAGGTCATCACACGCGGTGTGGTCGTCGAGCCGCCACTAGCGACGCTGCCGACCTGGGCCGGTAGGCGCGATGAGGATGATCTGGCCGTGGCCCCGCGTGCCGGCTGAGCCAGGCGGCTGTGGGTGAGGAGGGTGTCTCGTGACGGTGAACGAACCCAGGACCCCAGGAGTGATTGAGCTGCTACGCACCTCGGCGGCTACACGTAGCGTTGCCTACTTTAGCTCGATGGTCGGCGTACTGCTCGCCTGCTTCAGGCTGCCATACAACCCGGACAACCCATTTGAGGAGCACGTCCACCCCCAGGCATTCCCCGGTGTTGTCGCGATCACGGATCTGTTTACCCGGCTCCGGCCAGAGGATCGGGCGGCCTGGACGCGGCAGCCGACAGCGGCCGACCTGAGTGACCTTGCCCGCGGCATCGCCCTTGGCAGTACGGTCAGCGCGGCCGTCCTCGGCGTTGGGATGGCGAAGGGCTGGATGTCAGCGCCGGCCTGGGGCTGGGAGCAGGGGCTGCGGCGAGAGACAGTGCTCGCCGCCGTGGCCCTCAAGGCTGCTCAGGAAGCCGTACTCGTCTTCAACGAGGAGATGATCTTTCGTGGGTATGGGCTCGACACGCTGCGTGCGGCGTTCGGTACACCAACAGCGCTCGCGATCTCTGTGCCGCTGTTCGCGCGCTACCATGGCTCGGGCTGGAAACGCCTCCTCGGACTGAGCAGTGCGGGCCTTTTGCTCGCCTTCCTGCGCTTGGGGAAAGACAACCTCTGGCTCGCCGCAGGCTTCCACTACGGCTGGAACATCGCCCAGAAATCGATCTTCGGCCCTGAGGACAGCGCGCCGTCGCTCCGCCCCCTCCGCCTCCACGGACCCGAGGCATGGGTCGGGCGTCCCGGTCACCCCGAGCCTGGCTGGCTTCAGATCATTGCGTCCGGGCTGATGGCCGCGGCGGGCGGTCTCTGGCTGTGGAGCCGACGTCGCCGGAGCGAATGACCCGTTGTTCCGTTGGCATCACGTGTGCTCGAAGCGATACCGGGTTCGCGGAGTGCTCGAACGATGCGGAAACGGTGTTCGACGGCCCCTATACGCGCTACCGGTGTCATCGCTATGGCAACCCTGCACCTGATGGTCGGCCTCCCGTGTTCGGGAAAAACAACGCTCGCGCGAAAGCTTGAATATTCGTGCTCGGCGCTTCGTCTCACGCCAGATGAGTGGCACGTACGGCTCTTCGGTCAAGATGCAGAAGATCCAGCGCATGACGCCCGGCATTCGCTGATTGAAGCCCTGCTTTGGGAGGTGGCCAGTCGGGCGCTTGTACTAGGAACGAATGTGATCCTTGATTACGGCTTTTGGGCGCGGGAAGAACGAGAAGACTATCGCTCACGGGCCAGGCAGCTTGGGGCGAGCAGCGAAGTTCATTTTCTGGACGTGCCGCCGGAGGAGTTGCTTCGGCGGCTTGCTCGAAGAAATGCGCAGCGGTCGCGAACAGCGTTTTACATCCCTGAAGCGATGATGCAGCCCTGGATTTCGTTCTTCCAGAAACCGACACGCGACGAACTTGAACGAAGAGCATAACTGAAGCGCGGCGGCACATGGCTTGCCGGTCTACAAAGTGGCCTTCGCCGCGCAGCGGCAAAGGCAAGACCGGTAACCCACACACGGAGGCGAGATGCCACAGCAGCAACAGGTACCGAAACGGGAGATTCGGCGCTTCGACATCTTCGCCGAGTGGAACCGGCTGAAGGGCCGCACAAAGGCCAGGCTGAGCGAGGCCGACGCGGAGGCCTACGGGCTCGCCGTGGCCAAGATCGTCGCGGCCCGCAAGTTCTCCGGCCACGACCCGGCGCAGGCCAAGGAGCTGAAGCGGAAGGCGAAGGAAGAGGACGTTGGCGAACCCTGGTGGGAGCACCTCGGCTCGGCGGAAGAGTTTCAGCGGAAGGTGGTCGCCCGGATGGGCGAGGCGTTCTACCGCGAGGTGTTTCAGCCGGCGGTGCTGCGGGGCTGGGAGGACGGCAAGCGCTACGAGGAGATCCGTGATGCGCTGCGCGAGCCGTGGAACCGCGAGCTGCGAGCGTAGCCCGATGACCTTCCCGGCCGACGCGATCACCCCGGCGCTGGTCGCGCAGCTGCTCGCCGAGCAGTTCCCACACTGGGCCGATCTGCCCATTACCCCGGCCGTGCCTCAAGGGTGGGATAACCGCACCTTCCGGCTCGGTGACGAACTAAGCGTGCGCCTGCCGAGTGCGCAGGGCTACACCCCACAGGTCGAGAAGGAGCACCGCTGGCTGCCGTACCTGGCGCCCCGGCTGCCGCTGCCCATCCCTGTGCCGTTGGCCCAGGGCGCGCCCGGCGCGGGCTATCCCTGGCCCTGGTCGGTCTACCGCTGGCTCGCCGGCCGGGCTGCGCAGCCCGGCCACATCGCCGACCTGTCTGCGTTCGCGGCGGACCTGGCCGTCTTCCTCAACGCCTTGCAGCAGATCGACCCCGCGGGCGGGCCGCCGCCCGGGCCGCACAGCTTCTTCCGCGGCGCCCCCCTCGATGTCTACGACGATGAGACGCGGCGGGCGATCAGTGCCGTGTGCGACCTGATCGACGCTGATGCGGCGACCAGGCTGTGGGAGGCCGGCCTCGCCACGCCGTTCCACCGCCCCCCGGTCTGGTTCCACGGCGATGTGGCCGCCAACAACCTGCTGGTGCGCGAGGGTCGGCTCAGCGCGGTGATCGACTTCGGCTGCTGCGGCGTGGGCGACCCGGCCTGCGACCTGGTGATCGCCTGGACGCGGCTTTTTGCGCTTGAGAGCGGCCTCCAAGCCCTGGGTGACGAAGCGCCGTCGGACCCGCTCCACTGTCGGGACACTGATCTCCACGGCCTCAGCGATCCAGGCGTCCTGTCAGGCAGGGCCGCCTTCGGCAGTATCGGCCTTGAGCAGAATACGGGCGTGGCGTTGGGTTGCGGCGCTGGCGCTACCCGTTCGGGTAAGCTCCTCCAGCTTTGCTCGCTCGTCAGCCGTCAACTGGACCAGATACTTCTTATTCACGTGACTTCTCCTGGGAACAGACCCGACTGCTGTTCCCAGGATAGCCGATCAGTCACAACTATCAAATGAGCTTGGACGCAGTACTAGCTATGGCAAGAGGTTGCAGATTGCCTACAACTAACTCTCTGTGTTCCGTTCCGGCGCAAAGATAATCACAAAGGGACGCTCGATGGCCCCTTCTGGACAGTAGCTCTCGCAAATCTCACAGAAGGTGCAGTCCTCCGGTCTGGCAATCACCGGTTTCTCGCCAACGAGATCAACGGCGTGGGTTGGGCATAACTTTGCGCAGAGACCACAGCCATTGCAGCGTAACAGATTGATGGTTGGAAGCACATGCTGCTGGTCGTTGCCGCTCATCGCTCAGCCTTTCTCGGCAGCAGCTGGTGACCCACCTGTTGCCCGCGAAAGTCTTCGCCGTCGCGCACGTGCCTCTAATCGCTCCTGCACTGCGTGGGCGTTAACACCAATTAGCTCCGTGCGCAAGCCCTGCGTCCGAGCACCGCCAGTGTACGTCGATTCAGCGACGTTGAATGCGACGATTGTCGCCATGGTCGGGTGCGAAACGGTCCGAGGTTCAGTGGGGTCTCAGTTGAGAAATTGCAACTGTTAGTAGGCGGGTCTGACCGGCGCCGTGGCAAGCTCAGGAGTATGCTGACGCTATTCTCTGCAAGCGAGTGCGCAGTAATGAGGACCAGCGGGCGGAGCGACCGCAATGGGCAAAGGATCGCCAGGCCGAACGGTCGTGATTGATCCCGGCGCAGTGCCGGTCAACCGGACGGCTCCCTCCCGCGAGCAGTTGCTCAGCGCCATTGAGGCGGTCGCCCGGATCACCGCCGAGGCTGAGTCGGTTACAACCGGGCTTGCCCGGGCACTCGAAACGTTTTGCGTCTCGCTCGGGTGGCCGATCGGCCACGTCTTCCGGCGCGTCGAGGAAACCAGGCCGAGACTGATCTCGGCGGAATTCTGGTGCTCCGGCGAGCCGGGGCGGTTCACAGCGTTCCAGGAGGTGTGTCAGGGCACCACCTTCCGCCCGGGGCAGGGATTAGTGGGGCAAGTGCTTGCACAACAGCGCCCGGGGTTGAGTGCCGATGTCGCCCGTGATCGGCGCTTCCTGCGGCGACGGGCCGCGCGCGCCGACGATGTGCACGCGTGGCTTGCCTTCCCCGTGTGCGCCAACGGGCAGGTTCTCGCCGTGTGCGAGATACTGACGACCGAGCGCGTGGAGCTGGATCAAGCGCTCACAGGGCTCCTCACCTGCGCCGGTTTGATTCTTGGTCAGCTTTATGAGCGTGAGAACGGGCGTCTGGTCCGCGAAGCGCTGCGGCGACAGCTGCCGGATACCTTCCTGGCGCTCATTGAGCAGGATCGCACAGCGGTGAACGCCCTGGCCGCGGCCATCGCTCACGAGGTCAACTCGCCACTCTTCTCGGCCCGCGCCAGCCTCGCCCTCCTCGATGGCAAACCCGCGGACAGAGCGCTGATCGCTAGTGCCCAGGAGGATCTGGCGCGGATTGCTGCGGTGATGGAACGGCTCCACTCCCTCGCAGAGACCGCACCTCTCGGACAGCGGCTTGCGACGTTTCTCGACCCGCCCCTCGCCTGACGGGCACCGACGCCCCTGGCGACCCTGCGAAACGATCGACGTGCAATGACGGTAAGCCGAACGCGCTGATACGCTGGCGGCCGGCCCCTTCCCCTGCGGCGAGGGCATCGGCCGGGCGGTAACGCCTCGGCGGGCCTCCGAGGAGCCTGGAGGCTATGGAGCGACCCGAGATTGGGTGTGCGATCATAAGTTTGTACAGGAAGCCTGAACAACCGTGACCTCTCTAGTTGCGCGTACGCGATGATCACCGAACCGTCGGTTTTCGAACGTGTGAGGTTCTGCAGTGGCCTGTCGCCAGGAATTATCCGCGCCCTGGAGGCAATTGCCGTTCCACTCCATCGTAGCTCCGGCGCCAGCTTGCAGCTTGAGGGTGAGCCCGCAAACGCGATGTATGTCGTCGTCGAGGGGCGGGTAAAAATAACTCGCCTGGCGAGCAATGGTCGCGAGCAGATGCTCACGGTGATCGAGCCGGGCGGCCACTTCAACACGGTCGCGATCTTAGATGACGGCCCGTGCCCGGCTAACGCCGACGCGCTGACCGAGGTAACCCTGCTCATGTTGCCGCGCGCGCCGCTGCTTGCCGTGCTTGACGCCCACCCGCCGCTGATGCGTGCGCTCCTACGCGAGTTTTCCACCCGCCTGCGTCACCTGGTCAACCTTGTTGACTTGTTGGCGCTCCACTCAGTTCAGGGGCGAGTCGCCGGGGTGCTGCTGGAGCAGGCCGAAGCCGCTGCCCGTGGCGAGGCGATGAAGCCTCTCACCCAGGCTGAGATGGCCGTGCGGGCCGGCACAGTGCGGGAGATGGTTGGCCGTGCCCTCAAGAACTTTGAGGCCCAGGGGTTGATCCGC